>JAOPVM010000072.1 GCA_025966215.1 Klenkia sp. | reverse complement strand
GCCCGGTCTGGCGGACGGGTCGGTCGTCTTCGGCGGTGAGGAGTCCGCCGGAGCCTCGTTCCTGCGCCGGGACGGCGGGGTGTGGACGACGGACAAGGACGGCATCCTGCTCGCCCTGCTGGCCGCGGAGATCCAGGCGGTGACCGGGAAGAGCCCCTCGGAGCACCACCGCGAGCTGACCGCGCGCTTCGGTGAGTCCGCCTACGCCCGGGTCGACGCCGCGGCCAGCCGCGAGGAGAAGGCCAAGCTGGGGAAGCTGTCGCCGTCCGACGTCACCGCGACCGAGCTGGCCGGGGAGCCGATCACCGCCAAGCTGACCGAGGCCCCGGGCAACGGGGCGAAGGTCGGCGGGTTGAAGGTGACGACGGAGAACGCCTGGTTCGCCGCCCGACCGTCGGGCACCGAGGACGTCTACAAGGTCTACGCCGAGTCCTTCAAGGGCGCCGACCACCTCGCGCAGGTCCAGGACGAGGCCCGTGCCGTCGTCTCGGCGGCCCTGGGGTCCTGACCCTCACCGACGACTGGCCGCCCTCACCAGTGTTGGTGGGGGCGGCCAGGGTTGGATCAGGTCACCTGATCCACGCTGAGAGCAGCGGCGTCAGGAGACGTCGTCGTCGACCCAGTCCAGGGTCTTGGTGACGGCCTTCTGCCAGTTGCGGTACTGCCGCTCGCGCTCGGCGGAGTCCATCGCGGGCTCCCAGCGCTTGTCCTCGGCCCACTTGGCGGTGAGCTCGTCGAGGGAGGACCAGAAGCCCACGGCCAGCCCGGCGGCGTAGGCCGCGCCCAGCGCCGTCGTCTCCACGATCTTCGGCCGGATGACCGGGACGTCGAGCACGTCGGCCTGGAACTGCATGAGCAGCTCGTTGCCGACCATGCCGCCGTCCACGCGCAGCTCGGTCAGGTCGACGCCGGAGTCGGCGTTCATCGCGTCCAGGACCTCGAGGGTCTGGAAGGAGGTGGCCTCCAGGACGGCGAGGGCGATGTGGCCCTTGTTCACGAACCGGGTGAGTCCGACCAGCGCGCCGCGGGCGTCGGAGCGCCAGTGCGGGGCGAAGAGGCCGGAGAACGCCGGGACGATGTAGGCCCCGCCGTTGTCCTCGACGCCGGCGGCCAGGGTCTCGACCTCGGGGGCGTCCTTGATCATGCCCAGGTTGTCCCGCAGCCACTGAACCAGCGAGCCGGTGACGGCGATCGAGCCCTCGGGGGCGTAGACCGGCGCGGCGTCACCGAGCTTGTAGCAGAGCGTGGTGAGCAGCCCGTTCTCCGAGGGCACGGCCTCCTCGCCGGTGTTGAGCAGCATGAAGTTGCCGGTGCCGTAGGTGTACTTGGCCATGCCCTTCTCGAAGCAGACCTGGCCGAAGGTCGCGGCCTGCTGGTCGCCCAGCGAGCCCGAGATCGGCACGCCGGCCAGGAAGCCCGCGGCCCGGCCCTTGCCGTAGACCTCGGAGTTGGACCGGATCTCCGGGAGCATGGACATCGGGATGCCCATGTCCTCGGCGATGTCGGGGAGCCACTCCAGCGTCCGGTAGTCCATCAGCATGGTGCGGCTGGCGTTGGAGACGTCGGTGAGGTGCAGGCCACCGTCGGTGCCGCCGGTCATGTTCCAGATCAGCCAGGAGTCGATGGTGCCCATGAGCAGGTCACCGGCCTCCGCGCGCTCGCGGGCGCCGTCGACGTTGTCGAGCACCCAGCGGACCTTGGGGCCGGCGAAGTAGGTCGCCAGCGGCAGGCCGACCCGGTCCTTGTAGCGCTCGTCGCCACCGCCGAGGGCGGCGAGGGCGTCGCAGATCCTCCCGGTGCGGGTGTCCTGCCAGACGATGGCGTTGTAGACCGGCTGGCCGGTGGTCCTGTCCCAGACGACGGTGGTCTCGCGCTGGTTGGTGATGCCGACGGCGACGATGTCGGAGGTGGCGGCGTTGCCCCGGGCCAGCGCCTGGCCGACGACCTCGCGGGTGTTGGCCCAGATCTCCAGCGGGTCGTGCTCGACCCAGCCGGCCCTGGGGAAGATCTGCTCGTGCTCCTTCTGTCCGGTCGCGACGATCGTGCCGTCGTGGTCGAAGAGGATGCAGCGCGTGCTGGTGGTGCCCTGGTCGATCGCGGCCACGTACTGGGCCATGGGGTGTCTCCTCTGCTCTGAGGTGCGGGGGAAGGGGCGGGGTGGGTCAGATGCTGACCTGGGAGAACAGGCCGGCGATCACGGCACCGGCCAGCGGGCCGACGATCGGGACCCAGGAGTAGCCCCAGTTGCTCGCGCCCTTGTGCGTGATCGGGAGGATCGCGTGCGCGATGCGCGGGCCCAGGTCACGGGCCGGGTTGATGGCGTAGCCGGTGGGCCCACCGAGGGAAGCACCGATGCCGACGACGAGCAGCGCCACGGCCAGCGGGCCGACCTCGGTCGGGGTGTCACCGAACCGGATCACGATGTAGACCAGCACGAACGCGCCGATCGCCTCGGTGATCAGGTTGTCCGCGGTGCTCCTGATCGCCGGGCCGGTGGAGAAGGTGCCCAGGATGGCGCCGGAGTCGGTCTCGGCGGCGTAGTGCTGGCGGAAGGCCAGCCAGGCCAGCACCGCGCCGAGGAAGGCACCGAGGAGCGCGCCGGCGAAGTACACCAGCGTCGAGGCGACGGTGACCTCCACCCCGGGTGCGTACTCCGTCGCTCCCGAGGCCAGCAGCCCGACCGTGATGGCCGGGTTCAGGTGCGCCCCCGAGCTGGCCGCGGCGTAGACCCCCGCGAAGACCGCCAGGCCCCAGCCGAAGATGATCACGATGTAGCCACCACCGAGGGCGCCGGACTTCGCGAGGGAGACGTTGGCGACCACGCCGACGCCCAGCAGGATGAGGATCGCGGTGCCGGTGACCTCGCTGCCGAAGACGGTCATGAGGCTGACCTGGTCCAAGGAGTGCTCCGTTCTGGACCCGCGTCGCTGCGGGCCGGTCGTCGTTCCGGGGGCGCGGTGTGTCCCGCGTCACCCCGGGGAGGTTCGGAGCAGGACGCTAAGTGGCCCCGATCACGAGGCCAAGGGGACGACGTACGACATCGTCGGACGGAACCGGAGCGCCTCGTCCGGGGTGGGTCGTGCCCGGGGATGCCCTACCGTTCGGCGCGTGCCGGGCACCGTGCAGTCGATCGAGCGGGCCGCGGCCATCCTGCAGGTGGTGGCGGGAAGCGGGGGCACCCTCGGGGTGACCGACATCGCTGCCGCGGTCGGGCTGCCCAAGACCACCGCACACAGCCTGCTGCGCACCCTGCTCGCCGTCGGGTTCGTCGAGCAGGACCGGGAGGGCCGCTACGCGCTGGGCGCCGGCCTGCTCCGGTTGGGCAGCAACCACCTCGACGTCAACGAGCTGCGCTCCCGGGCCTCGAACTGGGCCGACGCGCTGGCCTCCCGCAGCGGGCAGGCCGTCCGGCTGGCGGCCCTGGTCGAGGACCGGGTGGTCGTCGTCCACCACGTCTTCCGGCCCGACGACTCGGTGCAGGTCCTCGACGTGGGGACGACGCTGCCGGCCGACCGCACCGCGCTGGGCCGGGTGCTGGCGGCCTTCGCCCCGCACCGGTCCACCCGGGGCGCGCAGGACGTCGCCCGCGCCGAGCTGCCCGCCGTCCGGTCGCAGGGGTACGCGGTGGAGTGCGGCGGGTTCGAGGCTGCGACGGGCGGGGTCGCGGCACCCGTGCGCGGGTCCACCGGCCTGGTGGTGGCCGCGATGGGCATCGCCGGGCCGGTCGACGAGGTCTGCGACCGGCGCGGGGCCGCGCGGCCCAGGCTGGTCGGCATGGTCACCGAGGCCGCCCACGCGGTGTCCCGCGAGCTGGGGTGGCGGGGCTGAGGTGGCCGAGCGCTACGTGCTGGCCGTGGACCAGGGGACGACGTCGACCCGGTCGATCGTGTTCGACCGCAGCGGGCGGATGGTCGCCGTCCGCCAGCGGGAGCACCGGCAGTGGTTCCCCCGACCGGGCTGGGTGGAGCACGACCCGATGGAGGTCTGGGCCAACACCCAGCGCACCGCGGCCCAGGCGCTGAACGACGTGGCTGCAGCGGCCGGGGAGGTCGTGGCGCTGGGGATCGCCAACCAGCGCGAGACCACCGTCGTCTGGGAGAAGGCGACCGGCCGACCGGTGACCCGGGCGATCGTCTGGCAGGACACCCGCACCGCGGACCTGGTCACCGGGCTGACCGCCCGCCCGGACGCCGGCATCGTCGCCGAGCGCAGCGGGATGGACATCGCGGGCTACTTCGCCGGGCCCCGGCTGCGCTGGGTGCTCGACCACGTGCCGCGGGCCCGGGAGCGGGCCGAACGCGGCGAGCTGCTGTTCGGGACGATGGAGACCTGGCTGGTCTGGAACCTGACCGGCGGTCCCGACGGCGGGGTCCACGTCACCGACGTGACCAACGCCAGCCGGACCTCGCTGATGGACGTGCGCACCTGCGCCTGGGACCCCGACCTGCTGGACTTCTTCGGCGTCCCGGCCGCGTTGCTGCCCGAGATCCGGCCCTCGGTCGGCCAGCTCGGGATGGCCACCGCGCTGTCGCCGGCCATCCCGATCACCGGTGCGCTGGGCGACCAGCAGGCCGCGCTGTTCGGGCAGGCCTGCTTCGCCCCGGGCGAGGCCAAGTGCACCTACGGCACCGGCAGCTTCCTGCTGCAGAACACCGGCACCGAGCTGGTCCGCACCCGGTCGGGGTCGATCTCCACGGTGGCCTACCAGCTGGCCGGGGAGCCGGTGCACTACGCACTGGAGGGGTCGGTCGCCGTCGCGGGCGCGCTGGTCCAGTGGCTGCGCGACGGGCTGGGGCTGATCGGCACGGCGCCGGAGGTGGAGACCCTGGCGCGCACGGTGGAGGACAACGGCGGCTGCTACGTCGTCCCGGCGTTCTCCGGGTTGCTGGCCCCGCACTGGCGCGGCGAGGCGCGCGGGATGGTCGCCGGGCTGACCTCCTACGTCACCAAGGGCCACCTGGCGCGGGCGGTGCTGGAGGCGACCGGCTGGCAGACCCGGGACGTCGTGCAGGCGATGGCCGCGGACTCCGGGCTGCCGCTGCCGGCCCTGCGGGTGGACGGCGGGATGACCACCAACAACCTGCTCATGCAGTTCGTGGCCGATGTGCTCGACGTCCCCGTCGTCCGGCCGATGGTCGGGGAGACCGTGTCGCTGGGCGCGGCCTACGCCGCGGGGCTGGCGGTCGGGCTGTGGGCCGACGTCGAGGCGCTGCGGCGCAACTGGCACCGCTCGGCGCAGTGGAGCCCGGTGCCCGAACGGGCCGCCCAGCTGTCCGCGGAGTACCCCACCTGGGAGCGCGCCGTGGCGCTGTCCATCGCCTGGGGCGCGCCCTACCCGTGAGGGTGCGCGTCCGAGATTGTCGGACGCCGACGTTCGCCGGGCCTGTGCCGCGGACCTACCGTGGACGTCAAGAGCCGCGGGTCACACCGCGGCCCACACATCGAGGTGCACCGGACCCCGGGGCACCCGACGCCGACGACGTCGTCCGTGTGGCGGCGAGACCACAGGAGCACCCCATGTCCGCTGTCACCCCGCTGGGTCCCGAGCAGCGCGCGGCCGCGTGGGCCGCGTTGGCCGCCGAGGAGTTCGAGGTCCTCGTCGTCGGTGGCGGCGTCACCGGTGCCGGTGTCGCGCTGGACGCCGCGACCCGTGGTCTGAAGACCGCGCTGGTCGAGGCCCGCGACTACGCCTCGGGCACGTCGTCGCGGTCCTCGAAGCTGTTCCACGGCGGCCTGCGCTACCTCGAGCAGTTCGACTTCGGCCTGGTCCGCGAGGCGCTGCACGAGCGTGACCTCGCGGTGAACCGGATCAGCCCGCACCTGGTCAAGCCGCTGCCGTTCCTCTACCCGCTGACCCACCGCGTGTGGGAGCGGCCCTACGTCACCGCCGGTCTGGCGCTCTACGACGGGCTGGCCCGCTTCGGTGCGCTGAGCGAGCCGATGCCCGCGCAGAAGCACCTGTCCCGCACCGGGGCGCGCAAGCTCTTCCCGGCGCTCAAGCCCGACGCGCTGGTCGGCGCCGTCCGCTACTACGACGCGCAGGCCGACGACGCCCGGCACACCCTCACCGTCGCGCTGACCGCGGCCAAGTACGGCGCCACCGTGCTGAACTCCGCCGAGGTCGTCTCCTTCCTGCGGGCCGGCGGCCGCGTCGTCGGCGCCCGGGTGCGCGACGTGGAGACCGGCCAGGAGGTCGACGTCCGGAGCGAGGTCGTGGTCAACGCGACCGGGGTGTGGACCGATGACCTGCAGACCCTCGTCGGGGGGCGCGGCCGGTTCCACGTGCGGGCCTCCAAGGGCGTGCACATCGTCGTCCCGCGTGACCGGATCAACGGCGAGACCGGGCTGATCCTCAAGACCGAGAAGTCCGTGCTCTTCGTCATCCCGTGGGGCTCGCACTGGATCGTGGGCACCACCGACACCGACTGGGACCTGGACAAGGCGCACCCCGCGGCGTCCAAGGCCGACATCGACTACATCCTCGACCACGTCAACGAGGTGCTGACCACCCCGCTGACCCACGACGACATCTCCGGGGTCTACGCCGGGCTGCGTCCGCTGCTGTCGGGTGAGTCCGAGGACACCAGCCAGCTCTCCCGTGAGCACGCCGTCGCCCGCCCCTCGCCCGGCGTCATCTCCGTCGCCGGCGGCAAGTACACGACCTACCGGCCGATGGCCGCCGACGCGGTGGAC
>JAOPVM010000471.1 GCA_025966215.1 Klenkia sp. | reverse complement strand
GCCCCCGGCCCGGCGATCCGGTCCAGGTGCGCGCGGGTCAGCTCGACCGCGGACACCTCGCCGGCCGCCAGGGCGGACAGCATGGTCGTCGCGCGTGCTGTGGTGTCCACGTGCAGGTCCTGCTCCTCGTCCAGACGTGCCGCAGCACCCCGTCGGTGGACGGGGTGCTGCGGCCACCGGGTCAGCTGGCGGGGACCCCGATGGAGTCGTCGATGAACTCGTTGGTGACGAGGTCGTCGGCGGTGATGCCGTCCAGCGGGGCGGTGCCCTGCTCGGTGAAGATCGGCGTGGTCTGCTCGATCAGGGTGTCCACGCGGTCGGTGTCGAAGTTGCCGTGCGTGTCGTCCGGGCCGTTGCCGACCAGGCCGAGCTCCTTCTGGGTCTCCACCGAGTAGTCGGCGACGCCCTGGGTGTAGACCCAGCCGGTGTCGTACTGCTCCACCAGGTCGAAGATGATGTCGTTCACCCGGGCCGGGTCCGCCAGGTAGTCCACGTCGGCCTGCTGCATCAGCGGGACGAGCTCGGTGAGGCAGTCCGACATGCCGTCCAGGTCGTCCGAGCGGACCGAGATGGAGGACTGGTAGGGCTGGAAGCCGGCGTCGTAGACCAGCTGGTAGTCCACCGCCCGGCCCCATGCCTCGACCTCGTTCTCGTAGACGAAGGGCTCGGCCGAGGCGAAGCCCTGCTGGGCGACCTCACCGGCGGCGGCGACGAAGCCGGCCGGGGTGCCGTCGTAGGAGCCGTCGACCTGGTCGGCGTCCAGGATCCCGGCACCGGTCAGGTAGGCCATGTAGGCCGAGCCCTCGAAGTAGCGGACCGTGGTGCCGGCGGTGCCCAGGTCCTCGATGGAGCTCACGTCGGGGTAGGTCTCCGGGTCCCACATGATCATGGTCGGGGAGATCTCCAGCGGGGCCAGCACCGCGGTGGTGGGCTGGGTGTCCGAGAGCTGGATGGCCTCGTCGGTGGCGACGTAGCCCAGGTCGATGTCGGTGTCGGTGTACATCTGCGCCGTCACGGTCTGGAAGCCGATGGCCGGGCCGCCGGCCCGGATCTCCAGGGTGACGCCGGTGCTCTCGCCGTCGGAGTCGATGAGGGTGCCGCTGACGCTCTTGCTGCCGGCGTCGACCACGTAGTCGTCGCCGAGGGACTCGTAGAGGCCCCCGTGCTCGGCCTCGGGGTTCCAGTCGGTCTGGACGACGACGTCGGCCGGGCAGACGTCGGACAGGTCGTTGGCGCCGACCTCGCCCGAGGGGCCGGCCGAGGCGGTGTCGCTGTCGCCGCCACCGCACGCGGCGAGGGAGAGGGCCAGCACGGTCGTGGCCGCGAGGGCCGACGTGGTCCGGGTGATGCGCACACGTGCTCCTAGGGGTGGGGAGAGGCACGGCCCCTCAGGATCGGGGGGCGTGTCGGGGCCGGCGGCGGTGCGCGGACCCGGTGGTGCGGGTGGTGCCGGGTGGTGCGGGGTGGTGCGGGGTGGTGCTGGACAGCACCGACCACCGGGACCACCGCGGGGGCGGTGGGACCGGGTCGGGCGTGGAGGGGGTCGGTCAGCCGGCGTCGCGGGACTGGTCGTACCAGCGCCCGACGGCGACCTTGGCCAGCCAGCCGAAGAGGCCGAAGACGGCGAACCCGAGGGCGGCGGTGATGATGATCGTGAGGAAGAGCTCCTGGCCCTGCAGCCGGGCACGGAAGTTGTCCAGCAGGATCCCCAGGCCTGGGTCGCCCTGCTTGAAGAACAGGTCGCCGACGATCGCGCCGACCACCGACAGGCCGGCGGAGATGCGGAAGCCGGCGAAGATGGCCGGCATGGCGGCCGGGAGCTCCAGCTTGAGCAGCCGCGTCGTCCGGCCGGCGTTGTGCAGGGTGAACAGCTCGTGCATGCCGCGGTCCACCGACTGGATGCCGAACAGCGTGTTGGACACGATCGGGAACAGCGCGATCATCACGCAGACGATCACCCGGGACGGGAAGTCGTAGCCGAACCAGAACCCGATCAGCGGCACCAGCGCCAGGATCGGGATGCACTGCAGCGCCACGGCGTAGGGGAACAGCGACCGCTCGATCGGTCGGCTCTGGCTCATCGCGATCGCCCAGACCATGCCGATGACGATGGCGATCGCCAGGCCGGTGAAGGTGACGACGATGGAGCGCCCGAGCGCGGGCAGGATCTTGTCCATCGTCGGGCCGTCGAGGAGGGCGTCGGTGACGATCGTGTGCGGGGCCGGCATGAGGAAGCGCCGGTCGGGGTCCAGCACCAGGTAGGTGATGGCGTACCAGACGGCGACCAGGCCCAGGAAGACCGCGATCGGGAGCAGGGAGTCGGTGACCCGCTTGCGTCCCCTGCCGCGACGCTCCACCAGGGGCGCGGTGCCCGCGCCGGTGAGGACCGGGTCGGCGGTGGCCGCGGTGGCCGCGGTGGTCGGGGTGTCGACGGTGCTGGCCACCTGGGTCTCCTCGGCAGGGTGCACGGTGGTGGTCACGAGTGGCCCTCGCGGAGGGCGTGGGAGACCTCGCCGGCCAGCGCGGCGAACTCGGGGGTGAAGCGCAGCTCGGGGGTGCGCTCGGCACCGAAGGGGACGTCGAAGGACTCCACGACGTGGCCCGGCCGGCCGGACATCACCAGCACCTTGGTCGACATGTAGACCGCCTCGCTGACCGAGTGGGTGATGAACAGCGCACCGAAGCCCTTGGCCGCGAAGAGCCGGATGAGCTCGTCGTTGAGGCGCTCACGGGTGATCTCGTCGAGGGCACCGAAGGGCTCGTCGAAGAGGAAGAGGTCGGGATCCAGGGTCAGCGACCGTGCCAGCGAGGCGCGCATCCTCATGCCGCCCGACAGCGCCCGCGGGAGCTTCTTCTCGTGCCCGCGCAGGCCCACCAGGTCGATGGCGTCCAGCGCCGCCTGGCGGGTGGCGGTCCTGCTCATCCCGTGCAGCTCGGCGAGCAGCTCCACGTTCTTCTGCACGCTGCGCCAGGGCAGCAGGGTCGCGTCCTGGAAGACGTAGCCGATCCGCTCGGCGTCGACCTGGGAGGTGCCGGCGGTGGCCGGGGACAGGCCCGAGGCGATCCGCAGGAGGGTCGACTTGCCGCAGCCCGAGGGGCCGACGACGGTGACGAAGTCGCCGCGGCGGACGTCGAGGTCGACGCCCTCCAGCGCCACGGTGCCGTCGGGGAAGGCCTTGGCGACGTCGCGGAACCGCAGCACCAGGTCACCGGGCTGGCCCGCTGCGGGGCGGGCGGACGACAGGGTGGGCGCGGGTGCGCTCACGGGCACCTCCGGGGGCTCGGCGTCGGGGGTCCGACCGGGTGTCCCCGGCCGACGACGTCACCTTCCGGCCGGTCTGTTTCGGCTGCGTGTGCCATCGGTGAACGCAGCCGACCGGTTCGTCACGACTGGGACACAGCACGCCCCGGGAACACACGACGCACCTGCGTGCTCGCCACCACCCGGCCGCGGGAGAGCACCAGGCGCGCGGTGCCGGCCCCGGCGACGGCGGCGTCCAGGCTCTCCGCGGCGATCGCGACGAACTCCGCCGGGGCCCCGACGGCGACCACCGGGACGGGCAGCCCCATGCACCGGCGGGCGCCGGCCGACACCGCGTCCCACGCCTCCCGGGTGGACAGGTGCCCGGAGGTGACCAGCAGCGAGGCGGCCTCGGTCGCATCGGCCCGGCCCATCGGGTTGAACGGGTCGCGCAGGTTGTCCCCTCCCGCGCCGACGGTGGCCCCGGCCTCCAGCAGGGTGCGCACGGCGGTCAGCCCGCGCGGGGTCGCCACGGGCGCGTCCCGGCCCTGCAGGTAGAGGTTGGTCTGCGGCAGCGCGACGACACCGACCCCGGCCGCGGCGACCTCGGCGGCCGTGGCCCGGGCGACGTCGAGGGGGTGCACGCCCAGCGACACGCAGTGGCTGGCGGTGACGCCGTGCGCGAACCCGGTGGACCGCACCCGCCGGGCCAGGTGCAGCAGGCCCTGCGCGGTGGGGTCCAGCGTCTCGTCGGTGTGCAGGTCCAGCGGCAGCCCGCGGCGCTGCGCGACCTGGAAGGAGAGCTCGAGCCCGGCAGCGCGGTCGGGCCACATGTGCGGGGCCCCGCCGACCAGGTCCACGCCCAGGTCGACGGCCTCCTCCAGCAGCCGGGCGTTCAGCTCGGCCTCCCCCGGCGCCCACGGCGCGCTCGCCAACGCGACGACCTGGACGTCGACCAGCCCGGCGAGGGCCTCCCGCACCTCGACCAGCGCGCGGGCGTGCCGGGTGCCCGCGTGCGCCCCCACGTCGGCGTGCGTGCGGATCGCCGTCGTCCCGTTGGCCAGGTACTCGTGGGCCGCCCGGGTGGCCCGGTCCACCAGGTCCTGGTGGGTGAAGCCGGCGCTGATCTCCCGGATCGCGACGATCGCCCCGGCCAGGTCGCCGGTGCTGTTCGGCGCGCGGTGGCTGGTGAGCGCCTTGTCCAGGTGCGCGTGTGGCTCGGCCGGGGCGGGCAGCAGGTGGTGCCCGGCCAGGTCGTGCACCTCGTCGTCCGGACGGGGGGCGAGGGCGCCGGCGGGGGCGACATCGGCGACGGTCGCGCCGTCGAGGCGGACGTCGAGGAAGCGACCGTCGAGGTCGGTGACGGACTGCAGCAGGAGCGTCATGTGAGAGCGCGTCCGATCTCGGCCAGGGCCGTGGCGGTGGTCAGTTCGGCGCCGGGCGTGGGGACGCCGGAAAGGTCGACGCCGCGCACCCCCGGGACCGACAGGCAGGACTCGGCGAGCGCGATCGCCGCGGCGATGCCGGCCCGCCGGGGGTCGCGGGCGGACTCGATGCCGGCCAGGTAGCCCACGGGCAGCCGGAGGCTGGTGAACCGGCGCAGCTGGTCGGCCGAGCCGGGGTCGGTGGCGACGGCGACACACGCGACGAAGGGGACGTCGGCGCCGGCGTCGGTGGCCTGCTCGACGAAGGAGCGCAGTGCCTCGACCGAGCCGGCGTGGTTGACGAAGCAGACGTCGGCGCCGGCCCGCACCTTCTCCACCAGCCGGTGCGGTCGGCGCTCGGCCGGCGGGCCGTGCGGGGTCTCCCCCACCGACACCAGCACCCCGGCGGCCCGGGCGGCCGCGGCCAGCTGGGTGGAGTCCAGGTCGAAGACCGGCTGGGCGTCGGGCCGGTCGCCGGTGGCGGTGTGGTCGCCGGTCACGCAGTGCACCGCGCCCACGCCCAGGTCGGCGAGACCGGCGAGCTCGCCCTCCAGGGCCACCCGGTTGCGGTCCCGGCAGGTCAGCCCCTGCCACACGGGCAGTCCGCGGGCCTGCACCAGCGCGGCCCGGTAGGTCGGGGAGAACTGCACCCGGGCGGCCCCGTGGTCCCCGAGCAGCACCGCGTCGACGTGTCCGAGGACCCGGTCGGCGGCGCGCTCCAAGGAGTCCCGGCTGAGCGCGACGGCGGGGAGGTCGGCGACCACCACCGGGCGTTGGCGCATCAGGGCGAGCAGGTGTGGTTCTGGTCCGGTGCGGGGCCGGGACTCCCGGCCCCACCGCACGGTCGGCACCGGCAGGAAGGTGCACGGCCCCGGGCCGACCTCGCAGCCGCCGTCGTCGGCGACCCCGCCGCAGGGCCCGTGGGTCATCGACTTCGGGCAGGCCGGGGCGCCCGCGGGCGCGCTCAGAGGTCCAGCACCAGGCGCGGGCCGGCCGCCCGGGACACGCACACCATCATCATCGTGTCCTCGGCCTGCTCGCCCGGGCTGAGCACGGAGTCCCGGTGCTCCACCGCGCCCTCCAGCACCGGGGTCTCACAGGTGCCGCAGGTGCCCACCCGGCAGGAGGACAGCACGACGGCGCCGGCCCCCGCGACGGCGTCGAGCACCGAGGTGCCCGGCTCCACGGTCACCGTGCCGCCGGTGAGGGCCAGCTCCACCTCGAAGGGCCCGGGCCACACCGGGGCGCCGAACTCCTTGGCCTCGAAGCGCTCGACGTGCAGCGTGCCCGCCGGCCAGTCCGCGCCGGCGGCCTCCAGGGCGTCCAGCAGCGTGGTCGGACCACAGACGTAGACGGCCGTGCCGGTGGGCGGGGTCGGGAGGAGGGCGTCGACGACCAGCCGGGAGCCCTCGTCGGCCGGGTGCAGCCGGACCCGGCCGGGATGGGCGGTGACCAACTCGTCGGCGAAGGCCATCGAGGAACGCGACCGTCCGGCGTAGTCCAGCTCCCAGTCGGCCCCGGCAGCCTCGGCGGCGGCGACCATGGCGCGCAGCGGGGTGATGCCGATGCCGCCGGCGACGAACCGGTAGCGGGTGCCGGGGGTGACCTCGAAGGCGAAGTGGTTGCGCGGCCCGCGGATGCGCAGCCGGTCGCCGACCTCGACGTCGTCGTGCAGGGCGAGCGACCCCCCGCCGCCGTCGGCATCGCGGAGCACAGCGATCCGCCAGTGCGACCGGTCGGCGGGGTCGCTGCACAGCGAGTACTGGCGTTCCAGGCCGGGGCGCAGCAGCACGTCCAGGTGCGAACCGGGGGTCCAGGCCGGCAGGTCGCGGCCGTTGTGCGACCGGAGGTCCAGGGCCACCACACCGTCGGCCAGCAGCGTCCGGCCGGCCACGACCAGGTCGCGTTCGACGTCGGAGAAGAAGCTCACGCGCCGGATGGAAGCACCCCGGGAGCCCCTGGGTCACCGATGACCCTGAGAGGTCACACGGACGTAACCGCCGCGCGTTTCCATCGTCGGTGTGACCCTCACCGAGACCACGCGCCCCCCGTCACGGCCCGAGGCCGTCGCCGCGCTCGAGGCCGAGCTGACCGCCCTGCTGGGCGAGCGCAACGTCAGCACCGAGCTGCGGGCCCGGGAACGTGCCTCGGTCGACGGTGCCCGGATGAGCCCGATCATCAGCGAGCTGCTGCCACTCGGGGTCGCCGACGTCGTCGCGTTCCCGACCAGCGCCGAGCAGATCGGCGAGGCCGTCGCGGCTGCCGTCCGGCACGGGGTCCCGGTCACTCCGCGGGGCAAGGGCACCGGCAACTACGGGCAGGGCATCCCGATGTCCGGCGGGCTGGTGCTCGACCTGTCCCGGGCCCGGGCCGTCGTCGAGGTGGGCGAGGGCTGGCTGACCGCCGAGGCCGGGACGCCGATGGTCACCTGCGAGCGGGCCGCCCAGGCGGCCGGGCAGCAGCTGTGGATGTACCCCTCGACCGTGCAGTCCTCGCTCGGCGGTTTCCTGGCCGGCGGGTCGGGCGGCACCGGCAGCATCGTGCACGGCACCAACGACGCCGGCTTCGTCGCGGCCCTGGACGTCGTGCACGCCGACGGCTCCCCCCAGCTGCACCACGTCGAGGGCGACGAGGCCCAGCAGTACGTGCACAACTACGGCACCACCGGGGTGATCGCCCGGGCCACCGTGCGGTTGGAGCCGCTGCAGGACTGGCGTGGGGTCTACGCCAGCTTCCCGGACTTCCCGTCGGCCCAGTCGGTGCTGCGCGACCTGGGCGCGATGACCCCGACCCCGCGGCTGGTGTCGGCGGACAACCCGGTGATCACCGCCGCCCTGCCCGAGGACCCGGCGTACCCGGCGGGCCGGGCCAGCGTCCGGGTGATCGCCGAGGCGAGCACCGTGGCCCGGGCGACCGAGCTGGTCGAGGCCGCCGGTGGTCGGCTCGAGGACGTCCGCGAGGGACCGCAGGTGCCCCTGGCGATCAGCGTGCTCAGCTACAACCACCCCATCGAGTGGCTGCAGAAGAGCGCACCCGGCGTCTACTTCCACCTCGAGGTCGGTGGAGCGGCGCTGATCGACCGGCTCGACGACGTCGAGGGGGTCTACGAGGGCGGCCAGCTGCACTGCGAGATCGGGAACTCCGGGCCGATCGGCATGCTCGCCGGGGTCTACCGGAGCCCCGAGCAGGTCGCCGCCGGCATCCTGGCGCTGAACGAGCTCGGCGTCGGGGTGCACGATCCGCACCAGTGGAACGTGGACTTCCAGCTCCAGCGCACGGTCGAGACCGCGAGGCGCACCGACCCGCGCGGCCTGCTCAACCCCGGCAAGCTCGACCCGGAGTACGGCGGCCCCACCAAGGGCGCCGTGCGGTGACGGGTCCCGTGGACCTGCACACCGACGGTGCGCCCCCGGCGGACCCGATGGACGTCGCCCGCAGCCGGCTCCCGGCGTACGAGGAGCCGAGCGGCCCCAGGTCGCGGTGGCCGCGCTGGGCACCGACGGCGGCCCGGACGCCGGCTGGCCTGGCTGAACACCCACGAGCTGGCCCGGTTCGACCTCGCCGGACGACGCAGCGGGTGGGGCTGGTCAGTGCTTCGGGCTCCACCCGATCGCCGGGGCGATCTCGCGGAGGACGGTCTCCAGCAGCCGGGTGTTGTAGTCCACGCCCAGCATGTTCGGCACGGTGAGCAGCAGGGTGTCGGCCTCGCGCACCGCGGCGTCCTTGCTCAGCTCCTCGGCCAGCTGGTCCGGCGGGCCGGCGTAGGTCTTGCCGAACCGGGAGCGCACGCCACCGAGCAGGCCGACCTGGTCCTCGCCGCTGCGGTCGCCGAAGTACATCCGGTCCTCGTCGGTGACCACCGGCATCACGCTGCGGCTGACCGAGACGCGCGGCTCGCGCTCCCAGCCGGCCTCGGCCCAGGCGGCCCGGTAGCGCTCGATCTGCTCGGCCTGCAGCTCGTCGAAGGGGATGCCGGTGTCCTCGCTCAGCAGCGTGGAGCTCATCAGGTTCATCCCCTGACGGGCGGCCCAGACACCGGTGTCCCGGGTGCCGGCGCCCCACCAGATCCGGTCGGCCAGGCCCGGGGCCTGCGGCTGGACCGCCAGCCTCCCGCTGACCCCGCCGGTCATCGCCGGGTCGGCCTCGGCCACCCCGGCCCCGGTCAGCGCAGCCCGGAACAGCTCGGTGTGCGCCCGGGCGAGGTCGCCGCCCTCGGCGTCGCCGGCGAAGGAGTACCCGAAGGACTCCGCCCCGCGCAGCGCCGTCTCCGGTGACCCCCGGCTGATGCCGAGCTGGAGCCGGCCGTCGCTGAGCAGGTCGCTGATCGCGGCCTCCTCGGCCATGTACAGCGGGTTCTCGTAGCGCATGTCGATGACGCCGGTGCCGATCTCGATCCGGCTGGTGCGCGCGGCGACCGCGGCGAGCAGCGGGAACGGGGCAGCCAGCTGCCGGGCGAAGTGGTGCACCCGGTAGTAGGCGCCGTCCAGGCCGAGCTCCTCGGCGGCGACGGCGAGCTCGACGCTCTGCACGAGGGCGTCGCGCCCGGTGCGCACCTGCGAGCCGCGGCCCGGGTTCCAGTTCCCGAAGCTCAGGAAACCGATCTTCTTGTCCATGTCGAGACCTCCTCGGTCACTCACTTGAACACTCAACCACCCAGGCCTGTTCCGACACCAGCTCGGGCCCGACCGCAGGGTGCGGTCGGGCCCGAGGGGACGTGCGGGGTGGGTCAGACGCCGGCGGTGCTCAGCGCCGGGTAGTCGGTGTAGCCCTGGGCGCCGCCGCCGTAGAAGGTGGCCGAGTCGGGCTCGTTCTCCTCGTGTCCGCCGACCCAGCGCTGCACCAGGTCCGGGTTGGCGATGAGGGCGCGCCCGACGGCCACGACCTCGGCGTGACCGGACTCGACGAACCCGATGGCCTCCTCGCGGGCGGTCGGGGTGGCGAAGCCGGTGTTGGCCATCAGCGGGCCGCCGAAGCGGGCGCGCAGGTCCTGCACCAGCTCACCGGCCGGCTCGACGTGCAGCACCGACAGGTAGGCCAGGCCCAGCGGGGCCAGCGCGTCGACCAGTGTCCCGTAGGTCTGGTGCACGTCGGCGGCGTCGGGCTCGATCACGCCCTGCACGCCGTGCGACGGGGAGATCCGCAGGCCCACGCGACCGGCCCCGATCTCGGCGGCCACCTCGGTGACGACCTCGATGACGAAGCGGGCCCGGGCCTCCGGGCTGCCCCCGTAGACGTCGGTGCGCAGGTTGGTGTCCGCGGCGAGGAACTCGTGCAGCAGGTAGCCGTTGGCCCCGTGCACCTCGACACCGTCCAGCCCGGCGTCGACGGCGCGGCGCGCGGCGGCCACGAACTCCGCCTTGACCGCGAGAGCCTCCTCGGTGGTCAGCGCGTGCGGCACCGGGTGGGGCTTCTTGCCCTCGGCGGTGTGCACCTCGCCGTCGATGGCGATGGCCGAGGGGGCGACGATCCGGTCGGTGCCGGTGATGTCGGTGTGCGAGACGCGGCCGGCGTGCATCAGCTGCATGACGACGGTGCCACCGACGGCGTGCACGGCCTCGGCCACGCGGGCCCAGCCGACGGCCTGCTCGTCGGTGACGATGCCGGGCTGGCCGGGGTATCCGCGGGACTCGTGACTGGGGTACGTGCCCTCGGTGACGATCAGGCCCGCGCTGGCGCGCTGGGTGTAGTGCTCGACGACGAGGTCGCCCGGCACGCCGTCGGGGCCGGAGCGCATCCGGGTCAGCGGGGCCATGGCGATGCGGTTGGCGAGCTCGAGGTCACCGAGCTGCACAGGGGAGAACAGGTCCATGTGACACGTCAGCCGCGGGGACACCGGGACCATTCCGTCCCGGTGCCGTCAGCCCCGTCACACCTCAGCCGATCGTGTAGCCACCGTCCACCACGACGGTCTGGCCGGTGACGTAGCCGGCGCCCTCGCCGGCCAGCCACACGACGGTCGCGGCGAGCTCGTCGAGCCGGCCCTGGCGGCCCAGCACGATCCGCTCGAGCTGCTGCTCCACGTACCCCTCGGCGTAGGACTCCCCCATCTCGGACTCGAAGAAGCCCGGGGCCACGGCGTTGACCCGGATGCCCTTGCGGCCCGACCACTGGGCCGCGAGGTCGCGGGTCAGCCCGATCAGCCCGGCCTTGCTGGATGCGTAGGCGGCCTGGGGCAGCGGCTGGGGGTGCAGGCCGATCACGCTGCTGATGTTCACGATCGCCGCGCCGGGCTGCATGACCCGCCCGCACGCCTGCGCCATCCAGTAGGCGCCCATCAGGTTCACGTCGAGCACGGCGCGGAACTGCTCGGGGGTCTCCCGGGTGGCCGGCACCGCGGTGCCCACCCCGGCGTTGTTGACCAGCACGTCCAGCCGACCGAACTCCGCGGTCGCGGCGGCGACCAGCGCCGTGCAGGCCTCGGGGTCGGCCACGTCGGTGGGGACGACGAGGGCCCGGCGGCCGGTGGCCCGCACGTCGACGGCGGTCTCCTCCAGCCGGTCGGCCCGGCGTCCGGCGAGCACGACGTCGGCCCCGGCCTCGGCGAGCGCGGTGGCGAACCGCACGCCCAGCCCGGAGGAGGCGCCGGTGACGACGGCGACGCGGTCGTCGAGACGGAAGCGGTCGAGGATGCCCATGCGGGGATCGTCGCCGGGCCCGCCGCGCGCCGTCAACACGAGCGTGGACGAATGGGCCGCACCACAGCCCCACCACAGCCGTCCCACGGGTCACGGACACCCGCCAGCCGTCACGGAAGGTCACGACTCGACCACGACGCTCCCGGTTCGGTTGCGCGGTTACTGCGGGTGCATGGGTGAGGCTGTCCGGGTGAGTCTCTCCGCCCCGCCCACCCCGCCGGGATCCCCCAGCGGGCCGCGGGCCGTGGACGCCCTGCTCGCCGACCGCGGTCAGCTGTTCCGCGCGCTGTTCCTCTCCGCCCCGATCGGCAAGGCCGTCGTCGGCCTCGACGGCCACCTGCAGGTGGTGAACCCGGCGCTGTGCGCCCTGACCGGCCGCACCGCCGAGGAGCTCATCGGCCGGCACCTGGACCTGCTCGCGCACCCCGACGACATCCCGGTCGAGGACCTCGCGCCGCCGCACACCGCCGGCGAGCCGGCCCTGGACCCGCACCTCGAGGTGCTCGGCGAGCGCCGGCTGCAGCGCGCCGACGGCAGCACCCTGTGGGTGCAGCAGGCCCGCGAGCTGGTCCGCCGCACCAACGGTGAACCGCAGTTCGTCGTCCTGTCGCTGGTGGACGTGACCGACCGACGACGCGCCGAGGAGGATCTGGTCCGTCGGGCGCTGACCGATCCGCTGACCGGGCTGCCCAACCGCCGCTCGCTCACCGACCGGTTGCAGCACGCGCTGAACCTCTCCCGCCGCCGCGGCGGCCCGGTCGGGCTGGTCTACCTCGACCTCGACAGGTTCAAGTCGGTCAACGACTCCCTCGGCCACGAGGCCGGGGACCAGCTGCTCTGCCAGGTCGCCGACCGGCTGCGCTGGTCGACCCGGGTGGAGGACACCGCCGTCCGGCTCGGTGCCGACGAGTTCCTGATCCTGGCCGAGGACGTCGACGACGTCGAGGCGCTGCGCACCCTGGCCGACCGGTTGATGCGGGTGCTCGACGACCCGTTCCACGTCAACGACCGGGAGATCGTGCTGTCGGCGAGCATGGGGCTGACGCTGGGCTCCGACGCCGCCCCCGACTCCCTGCTGCGCCAGGCGCACGGCGCGCTCACCCGGGCCAAGGAGAACGGCGGCCGGGGCCGGGTCGTCGTGCACGACGAGGCGCTCAGCGGCGGCGACGTCGACCAGCTCCAGCTGGAGACCGACCTGCGGCACGCGGTGGACGCCGGGGAGCTGCGGCTGTTCTACCAACCGATCGTGGCGCTGTCCGACGAGCGGCTGCTGGGCTACGAGGCGCTCATCCGCTGGCAGCACCCCACCCGCGGGCTGCTCCCCCCGGGTGCCTTCCTGGACGCCGCGGAGAACAACCGGCTGACCTCCAAGCTCGGCGCCTGGGTGCTCAAGCAGGCCTGCGGGGACGCGGCCGGCTGGGAGCCCACCCTGCGGGTGCACGTCAACATCTCCTCCCGGCACCTGGCCGAGCCCGGCTTCTCCGAGCTGGTCGCCGCCTCGCTGGAGGAGTCCGGTCTCGAGCCCGGCCGCCTCGAGCTGGAGATCACCGAGTCCACCGCGCTCTTCGCCGCCGAGGCCACCCTGCGCTCGGTGTCGGAGGTGACCGCCAGCGGCGTCACCCTGGCCCTGGACGACTTCGGCACCGGCTACTCCGCGATCACCGCGCTGCACCGGCTGCCGATCCACACGGTGAAGATCGACCGGTCCTTCGTCGCCGACGTGGTCACCGAGCCCTCGACCGCGGCGCTGGTGCAGGGCCTGCTGCAGCTGGGTCAGGGCATGGGCCTGGAGGTCATCGCCGAGGGCATCGAGGACGCCGACCAGGCGACCTGGCTGCGCGAGCACGGCTGCCTGATGGCCCAGGGCTACGCGTTCGGCCGGCCGGCCCCCCTGCCGGCCAGCCCCGCACCCACCCCCGCCTGAGGGCCGCGCCGGTCAGCCGGTGAGGGTCGTCAGCTCGGGGCGCTTCGCCGTCCGGCCGTCCCCCGAGGAGCGACCGCGCACCCGGCGACCCACCCACGGCACCACGAACGAGCGCACCCAGGCGGCCTCGGCGGCCACCCGTTCCCGGCGGGGCCGCGGGTCGGCCGGGCGCAGCGGGGTCGCCCAGTCGCCGTCGACCTCCAGCCCGAGGACGGCGGCCGCGGCCAGCGCGGTGCGCCGGTGCCCCTCGGCGTTGAGGTGCAACCTGTCCTCGTCCCACATCCGGGCGTCCTGCACCCAGACCGCTCCCCACTGGTCCAGCACCACGGCACCGTGCCGGCGGGCGATCGACCACAGGTGCGCGTTGTAGGTCGCCGAACGGCCGCGGGTGCGCCCGATCAGCGGGGTCTGCCGGGGGTCGACCCCGGTGGCCAGCAGCACGTCCGCACCGGTGGAGCGGACCTCGGCCACCGCCTCGTCCATCAGCGCCGCCAGCGCGTCGGGGTCGGCGCCGGGGCGCAGCAGGTCGTTGCCCCCGGCCACGATGCTCACCAGGTCCGGCGCGACGGCCAGGGCCGCAGGCAGCTGGTCGTCGAGCACCTGGCCCAGCAACCGGCCGCGGACGGCGAGGTTGGCGTAGTCGATCTCGCCCTGTGCGGTGGCCAGGTGCTGGGCCAACCGGTCGGCCCAGCCGCGGAACTCGTCGGGCCGGTCGCCGGGGTCACCGACCCCCTCGGTGAAGGAGTCCCCGACCGCCACGTACCGCTGCCACTCGTCGCGCACGTGCCCATCATCGCCGGGCGGCCACGGTGGCCGAACACACACCCGGGCGGGTTCGTCGCGCCGGGGCCGGGACCAGGATCATCTCCCCCCATGCGCACCGACGTCGCCTGCACCCTCACGGTCTCCTCCCCCGTCCCGGCGACGGCCTTCCTCCAGGTGGCGGTGGCGACCCCCACCACCGAGGAGCTGACCATCGTCTCGGCCGGCACGGCCCGGACGGCGGTCGAGACCCGGGTGCTCGGCGCCCGGGTGCACGAGCTGGAGCTGGCGGCCGGGGAGACGACGATCGCCTACTCGGCCTCGGTCGAGTCCGGGGGTCCCGCCCGCGAGGTCACCCCGGCCGACCGGGCCGAGTACCTCCGCCCCTCCCGCTACTGCCCCTCGGACCAGATCGAGGGGTTCGCCTCCACCGAGTTCGACCAGACGGTCGACCGGGCCGAGCTCGTCGGGCAGGTCGCCGCCTGGGTGGGCAACCGGCTGGTCTACGTCGCCGGGGCCAGCCGCCCGGTGGACACCGCGATCGACACCCTGCTCGCCGGCTCCGGCGTGTGCCGGGACTACACCCACCTGACCGTGATGCTGCTGCGGGCCCTCGAGGTGCCCGCCCGCCTGGTCGCCGTCTACGCCCCCGGCCTGGCGCCGATGGACTTCCACGCGGTCGTTGAGGCCGACGTGGACGGGGTCTGGAAGACCGTGGACCCCACCCGGCTGGCGCCCACGTCCTCCCTGGTGCGGATCTGCCACGGCCGGGACGCCGCGGACACCGCGTTCCTGTCGCTGTTCGGCGGCCGCGCCACGCTGGGCCGGATGACGGTCACCGCCACCGTCGACGGCCGGCTGCCGGCTCCGTCCGACGAGCCCTTCGCCCTGGCCTGAGCGGTCAGCCGGGGGTGGACGCGCCGCCGGGGCGCCGGCGGCGCGGCTCCCCGGGCACCAGCACCAGCGACCGGCCGACCCGTCCATCGGCGCCGACGGGGTGACCGGGATGCCCTCGGCACCCGGGCTCACCACCGGCCCGCCGGCGGCGTGGTCGTAGGCCGTGGGCCTCATCGGGGTGGCGATGATCAGCCCGTCGCAGCGGTGGTGCCCGTACCGCCGACCGCTCACCGCGAGGGCGCCCTCGACCAGGCCCTCACGAGGGACCCCGGCCGGCACCACGTCGTCGAACGCCACGGTCTCCCACCCGGGCCGCGGATCACCAGACAGGTCTGGGACTCCGTGGCCGACCGGCCGGCGGCCATCGGTCGACGACGAGCCGCATCGCGCCCAGCTGGGTGCCCCCCGGTCAGCCCTTCAGGGTCTCGAGCAGGCGGAGCCAGACCTCGTTCATCGTCGGGTAGGCCGGGACGGCGTGCCAGAGCCGGCTGATCGGCACCTCACCGACCACCGCGATGGTGGCCGCCTGCAGCATCTCCGAGACCCCGGGGCCGACGAAGGTCATGCCGACGAGCACCTGCCGGTCGGTGTCGACCACGGCGACGGCCTTCCCGCTGTAGCCGTCGGCGAACAGCGCGGAGCCGGCGACGTTCCCGAGCTCGTAGCGGACGACGGTGTGCGCCAGGCCCTGCTCCGCCGCCTGCGCCGCGGTGAGCCCGACCGAGGCGACCTGCGGGATGGAGAAGGTGACCTGCGGGGTGGCGGCGGCGTCGGCGGTGGCCACGAACGGCGACCAGTCGGCCATCGACACCTGCTCGCCGGTCGCCCGGGCCACGATCGCGGCGCCGGCCTGCCGGGCCTGGTACTTGCCCATGTGGGTGAGCAGCCGGCGCCCGTTGACGTCGCCGACGCCGTACAGCCAGTCGACCCCGCGGACCCGCAGGGTGTCGTCGACGTCCAGGTACTCCCCCGCGGTCAGCCCGACGGTGTCCAGGCCGATGTCCTCGGTGCGGGCCCTCCGGCCGGCGGCGACGAGGAACTCGTCCCCGCGCACCTCGCCGGCGCTGGTCACCACGACCACGTCGTCGCCGTCCCTGCGCACGGCGGACACCGAGGTGTTGAGCTGCACGTCGACCCCGCGGCCGCGCAACGACTCGGCGACGGCGTCCCCGGCCTCGGGCTCCTGTCCGGCCAGCAGCCGGCCGCCGCGCTGCAGCAGGGTGACCTGCGAGCCCAGCGCCGACCAGGCGGTGGCCATCTCCACGCCGACCACGCCGCCGCCCAGGATCACCAGCCGACCGGGGGGCTGCTGGGCGCTGGTGGCCTCGCGGGCGGTCCAGACCTCGACGTCCTCGATGCCCTCCAACGGCGGGACGGCGGCGTCGGAGCCGGTGCACACCGCGACCGCGTGCCGGGCGGTGAGCGTCGTGGTCGTGCCGTCGGCGGCGGTGACGACGACGGTCTTCTCGCCGTCCAGCCGGCCGGCGCCACGGACCAGGGTGATGCCGGCCCCGGCGACCCACTCGGCCTGGCTCGAGTCGTCCCAGTTGCTGGTGAAAGAGGTGCGTCGCGCCAGGGTGGCCGCGACGTCCTGCTCGCCCACGGCCTGCGACGCACCGGACACGGCGCGGGCTTCCTCGAGCACCTCGGTGCCGCGCAGCAGTGCCTTGCTGGGCATGCAGGCCCAGTACGAGCACTCACCGCCGATGAGCTCGCTCTCCACGATGGCAGCGCTGAGGCCGCCCTGCACGACGGCGTCCGCCACGTTCTCTCCGGTCGAGCCGGCGCCGATCACGATCACGTCGAAGGCCTGGTCTGCAGTCACCGGCCCAGTCTCGGGGTGTGGTCGACTGGCCGCATGCCGGTCGAGGGGTCCGAGTTCGCCGCCGCGCTGCGGCAGTACGCCGCCGGCGTGGTGCTGATGTGCGTGCGTGACGACATCGACGACGTGGGGACGACGGTGACCTCGGCGATGAGCGTCTCGGCCGACCCACCGCTGGTCGCGGTGGCCCTCACCACCGACGGCTACCCGCACGAGGTGCTGGACAGCGTCGGCGCCTGCGCGCTGAACGTGCTCGCCGTGCAGCACGAGATCCTGGCCAGCCGGTTCGCCTCGGCCGGTCGGCCCGGCGCCCGGCACCTGCTGGAGACCGTGCCCTGGAGCCGCGGGGAGCACAGCGGCGGGATCGTGCTGGACGAGGCGGTGACCGCGCTGGACTGCCGGCTCGCGCAGCTCGTCCCGGCCGGGGACCACACCCTGGCCGTCCTCGAGGTGGTCGGCGTGCCGGTGCTGGAGGAGACCCGGGACCCGCTGCTGCGGCTGCGCGGGCGGTGGACCGACGGGCAGGGCCGCAGTTTCCGCCGCGGCTGAGGTTCACTGGGGTCGATGACCGACGCACCGTTCTCCGAGTCCGCCGTCCGCCGCGCCGTCGTCCGCGCCGAACGGGGCGCGACCCTGGACGCGGTCGAGGCCGAGACCCTGCTGGCTGCGCGCGGGCTGGGTGCCGGGGATCCCCTGGACAGGCTGCTCACCGCCGCCACCCGGGTGCGGGACGCCGGCCTGGCGTCGTCCGGGCGACCCGGGGTGGTCACCTACAGCCGCAAGGTGTTCATCCCGCTGACCCACCTGTGCCGCGACCGCTGCCACTACTGCACGTTCGTCACCACCCCGGGCCGGCTGCGCGCCGAGGGCAATGCACCGTTCCTCTCCCCCGACGCGGTGCTCGACGTGGCCCGGGCCGGTGCCGCGCTGGGCTGCAAGGAGGCGCTGTTCACCCTCGGCGACCGTCCCGAGGACCGCTGGCCGGTCGCCGCGCAGTGGCTGGAGGAGCACGGCTACGACTCCACGCTGGGCTACCTGCGGGCGATGGCGGTCCGGGTGCTGGAGGAGACCGGGCTGCTGCCGCACCTGAACCCGGGAGTGCTGTCCTGGGAGGAGGTCCAGCGGCTCAAGCCGGTGTCGGCCTCGATGGGGATGATGCTGGAGACCACGGCGCGCCGGCTGTTCACCGAGCCCGGTGGCCCGCACTTCGGCTCCCCGGACAAGGACCCCGCCGTCCGGCTGCGGGTGCTGGAGGACGCCGGCCGCTCCGCCGTCCCCTTCACCACCGGCGTGCTGCTGGGCATCGGGGAGACCCCGGCCGAGCGGGTCGACGCGGTCCTGCAGATCCGGGCCTCGGCGCAGCGGCACGGGCACGTGCAGGAGACGATCGTGCAGAACTTCCGGGCCAAGCGGCGGACGGCGATGGCCGCCACCGAGGACCTGGCGCTGCAGGAGTACGTGGCCGCGGTCGCCGTCACCCGCCTGCTGCTGGGCCCCAAGCACCGGGTGCAGGCGCCACCGAACCTGACCGACCCCGCCGAGCTGGGCCTGCTGCTGCGGGCCGGGGTGGACGACTGGGGCGGGGTGTCCCCGCTGACGCCGGACCACGTGAACCCCGAGCGCCCGTGGCCGCACATCGACACCCTCACGGCCCTGACCGCCGAGGCCGGGTTCACCCTGCGCGAGCGGCTGGCCGCCCAGCCGCCCTACGTGGGCTCCCCCGAGCCGTGGCTGGACCCCCGGGTGCGCCCGCACGTCGCGGCGTTGGCCGGCCCGGACGGGCTGGCCGTGGAGGGTCGGCTCCCCGTCGGGCTGCCGTGGCAGGAGCCCGACCAGGCGTGGGGCGGGACCGGCCGGGTCGACCTGCACACCGAGATCGACACGACCGGGCGCACGCAGGACCGGCGCAGCGACTTCGACGCCGTCTACGGCGACTGGGCCGAGCTCCGCGACCGCACCACCGCCGCCCGGGACGGGTCGTCCTCGGCACTGCGCGTGGGCGACCCCGCGGTGCACGCCGCGCTGGGCCGCGCCGAGCTCGACCCCGCCGGGCTCACCGACGCCGAGTACCTCACCCTGCTCGGCGCGGACGGCGACGACCTGGAGGCGTTGGCCGCCCTGGCCGACGCCGTCCGCCGGGACGTCAACGGCGACGACGTCACCTACGTGGTGAACCGCAACATCAACTTCACCAACGTCTGTTACACCGGCTGCCGGTTCTGCGCCTTCGCCCAGCGGCGCACCGACGCCGATGCCTACACGCTCTCCCTGGAGCAGGTCGGGGACCGGGTGGACGTGGCCTGGGCGGGCGGGGCGACCGAGATCTGCATGCAGGGCGGCATCCACCCCGACCTGCCCGGCACCGCCTACCTCGACCTCGCCCGCGAGGTGAAGCGCCGGCAGCCCGACATCCACCTGCACGCCTTCTCCCCGATGGAGATCGTCAACGGCGCCGCCCGGACCGGGCTGTCCTTCCGTGAGTTCCTGCTGGCGGCCAAGGAGGCGGGGCTGGACTCGATCCCGGGCACCGCGGCGGAGATCCTCGACGACGAGGTCCGCTGGGTGCTCACCAAGGGCAAGCTGCCCAGCGCCACCTGGCTGGAGATCGTGGAGACCGCGCACACCGTCGGCCTGCCCTCGACCTCCACGATGATGTACGGCCACGTCGACACCCCCGCGCACTGGGTCGCGCACCTGCGCACGCTGGCCGCGCTGCAGGACCGCACCGGCGGGTTCCAGGAGTTCGTGCTGCTCCCGTTCGTGCACCACAACTCCCCCATCTACCTGGCCGGGGTGGCCCGCCCGGGCCCGACGATGCGGGAGAACCGGGCGCTGCACGCCGTCGCCCGGCTGCTGCTGCACGGCCGGATCGACAACGTCCAGACCTCCTGGGTCAAGCTCGCCGAGGCCGGCACGCACGCCGTGCTGCGCGGTGGGGCCAACGACCTGGGCGGGACGCTGATGGAGGAGACCATCAGCCGGATGGCCGGCAGCGAGAACGGGTCGCTGAAGACCATCGCCGAGCTGGAGGCGATGGCCGCCGCGATCGGCCGCCCGGCCCGGCAGCGCACCACCGACTACGGCACGCCGACCGCCGAGCGGCTGGCCACCGCCCGCAGCGACGCCGGCCGCCGCGCGCTGACCCTGCAGATCACCCCCGCCTGAGCCCCCGGAGGCCCGCGATGACCGATCCCTGGCACCAGCCGCTGCGGCACGTGCGGGCCGGCGCACTGTCGGTGGACACCGGCCAGACCGGGGGGATGAGCCGTCGGGAGGCGGTGTCGGCCCGGACGGTCGGCTCGCAGCGGCTGTGGATGGGCCAGACGCACGTCGCACCGCACACCCACTCCGGCGACCACCACCACGGGGACTCCGAGACCTCGATCTACGTCGCGGTCGGCCACCCGGTGTTCGTCTTCGCCCGGGACGGCGAGGAGGTCCGGCTGGAGACCTCGCCCGGGGACTACGTGTTCGTGCCGCCGTTCGTGCCGCACCGCGAGGAGAACCCGACCGGGGAGGAGGCCGTCGTCGTCATCGCGCGCAGCAGCCAGGACGCGATCGTGGTCAACCTGCCCGGGCTCACCCCCGTCGAGCCCCCAGCGGGGGACTGACCGCACTCCGCCGGAGGAACGCACGGTCACCCGGTGTGACCGCCGTGGGCTCGTCCGGTCCGCCGCGTGACGCCCCCGGGTGCTCCTGGCCCCCGAACCTCCCCCCAATGGCTGGAGTCGGGCCACCTCCGTTGACACGCAATCACGCAGTGTCACACCCTGCTCACTGAAAGCCTGCTCCCGCAGGTGGAGCAGGGGTCACCGTCGCCCCCGTCGCTCTCCCCGAGCGACGCACCTCGCGTCGCGACCCCAGAGGACGTCCCGTGATCCCACGTGCCGGTCGCACCCGACCGACCCGACTCGGCCCGGTGCTGGTGCGCGCCGGCGTCGTGCTGCTGACCGCGGGCGCGCTCAGCGCCTGCCAGCTGCCCGACGTCAGCATGAGCCCCCCGGTGGCCGAGAGCACGCCCTCCGCCACACCCCGCGCCACGGCCTCCCCCACTGCCTCGGCCACGCCGGCGGTCGCCGACGCCGAGGTCGACGCGGCGGCAGCCG
>JAOPVM010000463.1 GCA_025966215.1 Klenkia sp. | reverse complement strand
GTTCTCGCTGCTGCTGGACTTCGACATGGCCGACGAGGCCATCCGTCGGGGCGCCCCGCCGAAGTTCGCCTGGTACATCGCCTTCGGCCTGCTCGTCACGGTCATCTGGCTGTACCTGGAGATCCTGCGTCTCCTGAGCTACTTCCGCGAGTAAGCAGCTCCAGAACGACACCGAGGCCCGGTCCCCGTCAGGGGGCCGGGCCTCAGTCCGTTCTCAGATCAGCTGAGGCGCTCGAGCACCATGGCCATGCCCATGCCGCCGCCGACGCACATGGTCTCCAGACCGAAGGTGCCGTCGGTCGAGCGCAGGCCGTTGAGCAGCGTGCCGGTGATCCGGGCGCCGGTCATGCCGAACGGGTGCCCGACGGCGATGGCCCCGCCGTGCACGTTGAGCTTGTCGATGTCGATGCCCAGGTCGCGGTAGCTGGGGATGACCTGTGCGGCGAAGGCCTCGTTGATCTCCACGAGGTCCATGTCGTCGATGGTCATGCCCGCGCGGGCCAGCGCCTGCCTGGAGGCCTCGACCGGTCCGTAGCCCATGATCTCCGGGGAGAGCCCGGTGACGGCGGTGGAGACGACCCGGGCCAGCGGGGTGATGCCAAGCTCGGCGGCCTTGGTGTCGCTCATGACCACCAGCGCCGCGGCGCCGTCGTTGAGCGGGCAGGCGTTGCCGGCGGTGACCCGGCCGTCGGGGCGGAAGACCGGCTTGAGCCCCGAGATGCCCTCCAGGGTGGTGCCGGCGCGGGGGCCGTCGTCGGTGGAGACGACGGTGCCGTCCGGCGTGGTGACCGGGGTGATCTCCCGGGCCCAGAAGCCGTCGGCGATCGACTTCTCGGCCAGGTTCTGCGAGCGCACGGCGAACTCGTCCATCTCCGCGCGGGACACGTCCTTCAGCAGCGCCAGGTTCTCCGCGGTCTGGCCCATCGCGATGTAGACGTCGGGGATGCCACCGTCGGCGCGCGGGTCGGCCCAGGAGTCGGCACCGGACTCGGCGACCGCGGCGATCTCGGCCTTGCGGTCGGCGAAGACCGGGTTCTCGGTGCCCGGCAGACCGTCGGAGTTGCCCGTGGCGAACCGGGACACCATCTCCACCCCCGCGGAGATGAACACGTCACCCTCACCGGCCCGGATGGCGTGCATGGCCATCCGGGTGGTCTGCAGCGACGAGGAGCAGTATCGGGTGATCGTGGTGCCGGGCAGGTGGTCCATCCCCAGCAGCACCGAGACGACCCGGCCCATGTTGAAGCCCTGCTCGCCGCCGGGCAGGCCGCAGCCGAGCATCAGGTCGGAGATGTCCCGGGGGTCCAGCGAGGGCACCTGGTCCAGGGCCGCCCGGACGATGGTGGCGGTCAGGTCGTCGGGACGCAGGTCCTTCAGCGACCCCTTGAACGCCCTGCCGATCGGGGACCGGGCAGCGGCGACGATGACGGCTTCGGGCACAGGGACCTCCACGGTGAGGCGCCACCCGCGTGGTGGCGTCGGGTCACCGGCGAACGTACCCCCGCAGCTACTGGCGAGTAGCTATCGGTCGGCGGCGTGCACGCCGTCCTCGGTGGCCGCGTCCACCTCGGCCGGGCTGGGGATCTCGGGCGGACGACGACGTCGCAGCCGCGCCCACGGACCGCGGGGACCGACGTCCTGACCGTGCACCTCGGTGGCCTGGACCTCGGTGCCGGTGCGCCCGGCGGCCCGGGCCGCGGCCTGAGCGACCGGACGCACGGTGTCCCGGCGCATCGAGCGCAGTCCACGGTCGGCGGAGGCCGGCCAGACCCCGAGCGAGTCGGCGATCGAGGGCAGCAGCGACGCGGCCGCAGCGGCGTAGCCGGCGGCCGAGGGGTGGAACTCGTCGCTGGAGAACATCGAGTGGTCGGTGGCGAAGGCCGGGCCCAGCACCGAGCCCAGGGACACCGTGCGTCCGCCCTCGGCGACGACGGCGATGGTCTGCGCGGCCGCCAGCTGACGGCTCCACCGGCGGGCCAGCGTGCGCAGCGGTTGGGCGATCGGTCGGATGGTGCCCAGGTCGGGGCAGGTGCCCACGACGACCCGGCAGCCGGCGGCCTCCAGCGTGCGGACTGCCTCGGCCAGCCGGCGGACGGCGATGGCGGGCTTCGTGCGGCTGGTGACGTCGTTGGCACCGATCATGATCATGGCGACGTCGGGGGAGTGCGGCAGCACCCGCTCGACCTGGCCGGCCAGCTCGGTGGAGCGTCCGCCGGAGCGGGCGGCCTTGACCAGTCGGACCGGTCGCTCGGCCAGTTCGGCCAGGGCGGCGGCCACGAGCACCCCGGGGGTCTGCGCGGCGGACTGCACGCCGAGACCCACGGCGCTGGAGTCACCGAGCACGGCGAGGACCAGGGGTGCACCCCGGTAGTGGCCGTAGACGCCCTCGCCGGTGGGGGGATCGGCCTGCGCGGTGCGGCTCTCGATGCCGCGGCGGGCGCGCCGGGCCTCCTCCCGCAGGAGCTGCACCAGGGCGGCCCCGGCCAGGCCGACGCCTCCACCGCCGTAGACGGCAGCCGTGGCGAGCTTCCGTGCCCTGCTCGCCCGCGTCACGTCGTCCTCCGGTCCCTCGTCGTCGTCCTGACCTGCAGGCTAGCCGTCGCCCCCAGCCCACCTCCCCTACGGTGGGGGTCGTGACCCAGGAGACGTCCGCCCCCGTCGTCGACGACGCACGGCGCGCCCAGATCGTGGCCGTCCTCGTCGACGCCTTCGCCGACCTGATGGCCAGCGACGCCGACGCATTCCGGACCAAGTTCCGCAAGATGGCTGCCGACCCCTTCGCCTTCTACCGCGGGTCGGCCTGTCTGTTCTACGCCGACCTGGCAGACGCCGAGGACCGGTGGAGTGACGAGCAGACGTCGCGCACGTGGATCCACGGCGACCTGCACGCCGCGAACTTCGGCAGCTACATGGACGGCTCGGGACGCATCGTCTTCGACGTCAACGACTTCGACGAGTCCTACCTCGGCCACCTGTCCTGGGACCTGCGGCGCTTCTGCGCCAGCTTCGCCCTGCTGGCCTGGCGCAAGGCGTTGTCCGACGACGCGATCAGCGTCCTGCTGCGGGTCTACCTGGAGGCATACCTCGACCAGGTGCGGCTGTTCGCTGCGACCTCCGAGGACCGCGAGTTCACCCTGGACCGGCACAACACCAGCGGGGCGGTGCTCGACCTGGTGCTCGCGACGGCCGAGCAGACCCGCATCTCCCTGCTGGACCGGCTCACCGTGGTCGAGGACCACCAGCGCCGCTTCGCCGACACGTCCCGCCACCGCCGGCTCGAGGGTGACGAGCGCGCCGAGGTGCTGGCCGCGGTCGCCGCCTACCGGGAGACGGTGCCGCAGTCCAAGCGCCGCCGGGAGGTCGCCTACGACGTGAAGGACGTCGTGGGGACCGGCGGCTTCGGCATCGGCAGCGCCGGGCTGCCCGCCTACACGGTGCTGCTGGAGGGCTACGACCAGGCGCTGGAGAACGACGTCGTGCTGTCGCTGAAGCAGGCCGCCCAGGCCGCGCCGAGCCGGATCGTCACCGACCCCGAGGTGCGGGCGCTCTTCCAGCACGAGGGCGAGCGCACGGTCGCCGCCCAGCGGGCCATGCAGTCCCACGCCTCACCGTTCCTGGGGCACACCGTCATCCGCGGCGTCGGCTTCCTGGTCTCCGAGCTCTCGCCCTACGAGGAGGACCTGGACTGGGAGGAGCTGACCGAGCCCGACGAGATCGCCCCGGTGGTCGCTCAGCTGGGCCGGGCCACCGCCAAGATCCACTGCATCGGGGACGCCGATGCCGACCACGCGGCCGTCGACCTGCAGGTCGAGGACGCGGTCCTGACGATGGTGGGCGACCGGCAGGAGGAGCTCATCGCCGACCTCACCGCGTTCGCGCACGCCTACGCCGCGCAGGCCCGTGCCGACCACCGCTCGTTCGTCGACGCCTTCCGCGCCGGGGAGATCCCGGGGATCAGCTCCAGCGGGGACCACCCGCTCAGCTGACCGGCAGGCCCACCACCATCCCGTGGTGGGGGCCCACCATCGGCACCTCGAACTCGTCGGTGACGACGACGAAGCCCAGCCGCTGGTAGAAGCCGACCGCCGTCACGCGGGCCTCGCACCACACCAGGTCGGCGCCTGCGGCGGCGAGCCGGGCCAGCGCGTCGCTGACCAGTGCCCGCCCGGCCCCCGTGCCCCGCACGGTCGGGTCGGTGGCCATCGCCCGCAGCTGCCAGGGACGCTGCGCCGGCCGCCACGCACAGGCCTGCGGGTGGAGGCGGACGACGCCGACCACCTCTCCCGAGGGCAGCCGGGCGGCCAGGTGCAGCGTGGTCGGGTCGTCGTCCCCCTCGATCTCCACCGGACGGCCCTGCCGCAGCACCGCCGCCCGCAGCGGGTGGGTCGCGGCGGCAGCGACCTGCTCGATCACGGCCGGTGCGGTCACCGCGCCCGCCGCCCCCTCCGGGCCCTGAGGTAGTCGGACACCACGTACTCGCCGAGGCGTGCGCTGTCGGGCAGGAACACCCGGCCGCCGGCGCGCTGGGCGATGTCCTCGACGAAGTGCACCAGCGAGGGCTCGGGGTCCAGCGCGAAGACGTTCATCGTGGCGCCGGACCGGGCCACCCGCTCCACCTCGGCGACGGTCTTGGCGATGGTCATCGGCATCGGCGGCCAGCAGAAGAACGGCGTCCCGTCGGCCTCCAGGTGCGCGGTCGGTTCGCCGTCGGTGACCACGAGCACGACCGGCTCGGCGTCGTGGTGACGGGCCAGGAAGCGACGGGCCAGCATCAGCCCGTGCTGCAGGTTGGTGCCCTGCAAGGTGTCCACGGAGAGCTCGGCCAGCGCCTCGGGCCGCAGCACCTGCGCAGTGGAGGAGAACCCGATGATCTCGATCGCGTCCTGCGGGAAGCGGGTGGTGACCAGGGAGTGCAGCGCCATCGCGGTGGACTTGGCCGCGCCCCAGGTGCCCCGCAGCGCCATCGAGTAGGAGAGGTCGACGAGCAGCGCGACCGCGGCGCCGGTCCGGCGCTCGGTCTCCACCACCTCGAAGTCCTCGACCGCGATCCGCACTGCCCGCTGGTCCTCGGCCCGCGGGGTGCCGGCCGAGCGCAGCACCGCGTTGCGGACGGTCTTCACCACGTCGAGGGGCTGCTCGTCGCCGAACCGCCACTCCCGGGAGGCGCCGGTCAGCTCGCCGGTGGCCCCGGCGTCGGCGACGTCGTGGTCGCCCCGGCCGGTGGCGTCCAGCTGGGCGAACACCCGCCGGAGCGCCGTCGCGCCCAGCCGCCGGACCGCCTTGGGGGAGAGCTCGAGCTTCCCCTCGGTGCGGCTGAGGTGCCCCTGTCGCTCCAGCTCGCGCTCCATCTGGCGCAGGGCCACCAGGTCGTCGACAGCGGGACGCCCGAGTGCCTGCTCGAGCAGCTCCTCGTCGACGTCGGCCAGGCTGGCCCCGGCGTAGCCCTGGGAGAGCTGGCTGCTCAGCGCCTCGAGGTCGGCGAGCTCGGCGACCGCCGTCGTGGCGTCGCCCATGCCGAGGCCCTGCTCGCCGTCGGGCACCTGACCACGCTGACCCCACGGCAGGTCGGGGCGGGCCTGCCGGAGCGCGTCGTTCAGGTGCGCCATCTCGCTGGCCAGGCCCATGTCCTGCATGGCCTGGCCCATCAGGTCCGACAGCTCGGCCCGCTGCTCGGGCGACAGCCCGGCCATCATCCGTTCCTGCGCCGCTGCCCGGCGGGCCAGGGAGTCCACCAGCTCGTCCACGGTCTGCGGGTCGTCGGGGAAGAACTGCCCGTGCTTGCGCATGAAGTCGGCGAACTGCTGGTCGGTGTCCTCGCCACGGTTGTGCGCGTCGAGCAGCGCCGAGAGGTCCGCGACCATGTCCTTGACCGCCTGCGTGCCGTCCTCGCCGGCGGCGTTCATCTGCTGCAGTGCGGCCTTCATGTGCTGGAACTGGCTGTCCAGCACCTCCTTCTGCAGCAGGTCCTGGATCTGCTGGTAGGCCTCGCGGGCCTCCGTGGAGCGCCACTGCCTGTCCTTGAGCGCCCGCACCGCGCCGGCGGTGTCCTCGGGCAGTGCGTCCAGCTCGGCCTCGGCCAAGCGGGCGGCGTCGTCCGGGTCGGGGAACAGCTCCCGCCGCTCGGCCTCCAGGGCCCGGTCGAGCAGCTCGCGGACCTCCTCCAGCGTGCCGTCCATCCGCCCGGCCTGCCGGGCCTGCTTCAGCCGGTCGCGCACCGACCGGCGCAGCTCGTCCAGGCCGCGCCGGCCGTCCATGCCGCGGCGCAGCAGGTCGCGCAGCGCCTCGCGCACGCTGCTGCCGGCCAGCACCTGGTCGCCGATCTCGTCGACGGCACTGCCCAGGTCGTACGGCGGCGCCAGCGGGTCGGGCCCGCCACGCCACCGGCCGTACCGGGCCCTGCCGCGCCGTCCGCGGGGCACGGTCAGGCCCCGTAGACCGTGCGGTTGCCGTCGGTGTCCTTGGCCAACCGGCGGGTCAGCCACAGACCCTCGAGCGCGAACTCGACGGCGGCGGCTGCCTGTTCGGCGGACTCCTCGCCCTCGGGCACCCCGAGCCGGCCCAGCAGCTGCGCCAGGTTGGGGACGGTTCCGACCTGGCCCATCAGCTCCGGGGCCGAGACGAGGTCACCGGACTCCACGACCTCGCCGCCGGTGAAGTGCTCCTGCAGACCGGTGAGGTCCAGCCCGCCGCAGCGGGCCCGGAAGGTCTGCGCGGTGGCCTGCCGGAGCAGGTGCTCGAGCACCTCCAGCTCGCGCTCGTCCTCGGGGTCGGAGCTGGCGTCGGCGAACTCGACCTTGCCCCGGCTGGCGGGGACCACGCTGGGCAGGTCGACCACCCGGGCGACCGGGCGGGTCTCCCCGGCGACGGCGGCCCGGCGGACGGCGGAGGCGGCGATGGTCTCCAGGCCGGCGATGGCGAACCGGGCGCTGACCCCCGACCGCTGGTCGACGTGGCTGGACTCGCGGACCAGCCGGGTGAAGCGGGCCATGATCTCCACGAGGTGCTCGGGCACGAGCGGCGCGTCCAGGCCGGCGCCGGCCAGGCCCCAGGAGGTGTTCGCCTCCTGGTGCAGCAGCCGGATCTCGTCGGCGAGCTCGATCGGGTAGTGCGTGCGGACCTCGGCGCCGAACCGGTCCTTGAGCGGGGTGATGATCCGCCCGCGGTTGGTGTAGTCCTCTGGGTTGGCGGAGGCGACCAGCAGCAGGTCCAGCGGCAGCCGCACCCGGTAGCCGCGGATCTGGATGTCCCGTTCCTCCAGCACGTTGAGCAGCGCGACCTGGATCCGCTCGGCGAGGTCGGGCAGCTCGTTGATGCTGAAGATGCCGCGGTTGGTGCGCGGCACGAGGCCGTAGTGCACCGTCTCCGGGTCGCCCAGGGTGCGGCCCTCGGCCACCTTGATCGGGTCGACGTCGCCGATCAGGTCACCGACGCTGGTGTCGGGGGTGGCCAGCTTCTCCCCGAACCGGTCGCTGCGGTGCAGCCAGCCGACCGGGGTGGCATCGCCGTGCTCGGTGACCTGGCGCAGGCCCCACACGCTGACCGGGGCCAGCGGGTGCTCGTTGAGCTCGCTGCCGGCCAGCACGGGGGTCCACTCGTCGAGCAGACCCACCAGGGTGCGGATGAGCCGGGTCTTGCCCTGGCCGCGCTCGCCGAGCAGGACCAGGTCGTGGCCGGCGATGAGGGCGCGCTCGACCTCGGGGACGACGGTGTCCTCGAACCCGACGATGCCCGGCAGGGAGGGCTCACCGGCAGCCAGGCGGGCGAGCAGGTTGGTGCGGATCTCGGCCTTGACGCCGACGGGGGTGGCGCCGCCGTCACGCAGCTCGCCGAGGGTCGTGGGGGCAGGAGGAGCAGGGGTCTGCGTCACCTCGTCCACGGTACGACGGGGGTGTGACATCCGGGAGGCGTCGGCCGGGGCGGTGCCTGTCAGGATCGGGGTGTGACCGAACCCGCGGTACCCCTGGTCTCCGGCGCCGACGTCGAGTCCGCTGCCCGGCTGCTGGCCGGGGTCGTGCGGCGCACCCCGCTGGAGCACTCCCGGGCGCTGGCCGGACGCGTCGGCGGGCCGGTCTGGCTCAAGTGCGAGAACCTGCAGCGCACGGGCTCGTTCAAGATCCGCGGCGCCTACACCCGGATCGCCCGGCTCACCGACGCCGAACGGGCCCGGGGGGTGGTGGCTGCCAGCGCCGGCAACCACGCCCAGGGAGTGGCGCTGGCCGCCCGCGAGCTGGGCGCCGAGGCCACGGTCTTCATGCCCGAGACGGCCCCGCTGCCCAAGCTCGCCGCCACCCGGGGGTACGGCGCCGCGGTGCACCAGCTGGGCGACTCGCTCACCGAGCCGCTCGCCGCGGCCGTGGAGTACGCCCGGGAGACCGGGTCGGTGTTCATCCACCCCTTCGACCACCCGGACGTGATCGCCGGGCAGGGCACGGTGGGCCTCGAGGTCCTCGAGCAGTGCCCCGAGGTCGCCACCGTCGTGGTCTGCACCGGCGGCGGGGGACTGGTCTCGGGCATCGCCGCGGTGGTGAAGGCCCGTCGTCCCGACGTGCGGGTGGTGGCCGTGCAGGCTGCGGCCGCCGCCGCGTTCCCGGCCTCGCTGGCCGCCGGGGTCCCGGTGCCGCTGACGGCGATGACCACCATGGCCGACGGGATCGCCGTCGCGGCCCCGGGAGACCTGACGCTGGCCCACGTCGCCGGCCTGGTCGACGAGGTCCTCACGGTCACCGAGGCCCAGCTGTCGCGCGCGCTGCTGTTCTGCCTGGAGCGGGCCAAGCTCGTCGTCGAACCCGCCGGGGTGGCCGCGGTCGCCGCCGTGCTCGCCGACCCCGGTGCCTTCGAGGCGCCGGTGGTGGCGGTGGTGTCGGGGGGCAACATCGACCCGGTGCTGATGCTCAAGGTGGTCCAGCACGGCATGGCGGCGGCCCAGCGCTATCTCTCGCTGCGGGTCCGGGTGCCCGACCGGCCGGGCTCGCTGGCCGCGCTGCTGCGCGAACTGGCGGCGGTGTCGGCGAACGTGCTGTCCGTGGAGCACGAGCGGACGACGGCGCAGCTGGACCTGGGGGACGTGGAGATCGCGGTGGTCCTGGAGACCAGGGGCCCCGACCACGCCCAGGAGGTCGTGGCCGCCCTCGGCCGGGCCGGCTACACCGTCGCGGGGAGCTGACCGCCCGGGACCGATGAGTTCGCCCGCCCCGGGGGGTCTGCACCGTCGGGAGCACCCCGTCCGGGGGTGCCGGGAGGTGAGGACGTCGCCGTGCAGCGGTTCTGTCGGTACCCGGCCCTACGGTCCAGGTCATGAGCACAGCAGCCACCGGCGGCAACGCCGTCGTCGTCGAGGGTCTGGTCAAGCGGTTCGGTGACTTCACCGCCCTGGACGGCGTCGACCTGACCGTCCCGGAGGGCACCGTGCTGGGCCTGCTCGGTCCCAACGGCGCCGGGAAGACCACCGTGGTGCGGATCCTGTCCACGCTGCTGCAGGCCGACGGTGGTCGGGCCACCGTGGCCGGGCTGGACGTGGCCACGCAGGCCGCCCAGGTGCGCGGGGTGATCGGGCTGACCGGGCAGTACGCCGCGGTCGACGAGTACCTCACCGGCGAGGAGAACCTCGAGATGGTGGGGCGGCTCTACCGGCTGGGCAAGAAGGAGGCCCGGACCCGGGCGACCGCGCTGCTGGACCGCTTCGACCTGTCCGAGGCAGCCCGCCGCCCGGCCAAGACCTACTCCGGGGGCATGCGGCGCCGGCTCGACATCGCCGCCAGCCTCATCGCCCGGCCGCGGGTGCTCTTCCTGGACGAGCCCACGACGGGGCTCGACCCGCGCAGCCGGCTGGGCATGTGGGAGTTCATCGCCGACCTGGTCAGCGACGGGACGACGATCCTGCTCACCACCCAGTACCTGGAGGAGGCCGACCGGCTCGCCGACGCGATGGTGGTCATCGACCGGGGCAAGGTCATCGCCCGCGGCACCGCCGACGAGCTCAAGGCCCAGGTCGGCGGCGAGCGGCTGGAGCTGACCGCCGGCTCGGTCGAGGGCCTGGTCCGGGCCGCGGAGCTGCTGCGCCCGCTGGCCCTGGAGGAGCCGCGGCGCGACGCCCAGACCCGGCGGCTCACCCTCCCGGTCACCGGCGGAGCCGCCACCCTGGCCGACGCGTTGCGCCGGCTGGAGGGCAGCGGCGTGGAGGTGCTCGACGTCGGGCTCCGCCGGCCCGACCTCGACGACGTGTTCCTCACCCTCACGGGTCGATCCGCCGAGGACGCCGAGCCCGGCCTCGAGAACCAGGAGACCCCCCGATGAGCTCCCTGTCGCACACCGTCTCCGACAGCCTGGTCATCACCCGCCGCAACCTGATCAAGGTCAAGCGGGTGCCCGATCTGATCGTCTTCGCCACCCTGTCGCCGATCATGTTCGTGCTGCTGTTCCGCTACGTCTTCGGCGGCGCGATCAACCTGCCCGACGGCATCACCTACGCCGAGTTCCTGCTGCCGGGGATCTTCGCCCAGACCGTGGTCTTCGGGTCGACCACCACCGGGGCGAGCATCGCCGAGGACCTGCAGAAGGGCCTCATCGACCGGTTCCGGTCGCTGCCGATGTCCCGCGCCGCGGTGCTCATCGGGCGCACCGTGGCCGACCTGGGGCTCAACGCCATCTCCATCGTGGTGATGGCGCTCACCGGGCTGGTGGTGGGCTGGCGGATCACCAGCTCGGTGCCCGAGGCGATCGGCGGGTTCCTCCTGCTGCTGCTCTTCGCCTTCGCGGTCAGCTGGATGATGGCCCTCGTCGGGCTGCTCGTCCGCACCCCCGAGGTGGTCAACAACGCCAGCTTCATCGTGATCTTCCCGCTCACGTTCGTGGCCAACACCTTCGTGCCGCTGGAGAGCTTCCCCTCGGTGCTGCGCACCTTCGCCGAGTGGAACCCGGTCTCCTCGGTCGTCCAGGCCGCCCGCGAGCTGTTCGGCAACCAACCGGCCAGCGCACCGGTGCCCGACGCCTGGGCCCTGCAGAACCCGGTGCTCTACACCGTCATCTGGGCCGCGGTCATCCTCGCCGTCTTCGTCCCGCTGGCCGTGCGGGCCTACCTGAAGACCTCCACCCGGTGAGCGGGCCGGGCGGCGACGATGATGGGTCCCGATGACCGATCAGCAGCCCGACGCCGCCCGTCCCTCCGCCTCGCTGTCCGTGGACAACCCGCTCGCGCAGCCCTCGACGCTGCCGCACGGGCTGCCGCCGTTCGCCGACCTGAGCCTCGAGCACTGTCGGGAGGCGCTGCTGGCCGGGATGGCCGAGCAGCGGGCCGAGGTGCAGGCGATCACCGCTCGCGCCGGGGAGCCGACGTTCGAGGACACCGTGGTCGCCCTGGAGCGGTCCGGTGCGCTGCTCGACCGGGCCCAGGCGGTCTTCTACGCCCTGGCGTCCTCGAACTCGTCGGACCGGCTGAGGGAGATCGAGCGGGAGATCGCCCCGCTGGCCGCTGCGCACTCCGACGCCCTCCGGCTGGACCCGGAGCTCTTCGCCCGGATCGACGCGGTGCACCGTGCCGTCGCCGCCGGCGGGCACGACCTGGATGCCGAGTCCGTCCGGCTGGTCGAGCGGTACCACCTGGACTTCGTGCTGGCCGGCGCCCAGCTGGACGAGGCCGGCCGGGACGAGCTGCGGGCGCTGAACCTGCGGCTGTCGGAGCTGTCGACCACGTTCGGGCAGAACCTGGTGGTGGCCACCGAGGCCGCGGCCGTGGTGGTGGAGGACCCGGCCGCGCTCGCCGGGCTCAGCGACGCCGAGGTCGAGGCCGCCGCGGTGGCCGCGGCCGAGCGGGGCCGGGAGGGCTTCCTGCTCACCCTGGTGCTGCCCAGCGGGCAGCCGGCGATGGCCAAGCTGCGCGACCGGGAGCTGCGCCGCCGGCTGCACGAGGCCTCGATCGGCCGGGCGTCCTCCGGGGAGCACGACAACGGCCCGGTCGCCGCCGAGATCGCCCACCTGCGGGCGCTGCGGGCCCGGCTGCTGGGCTTCCCCACCCACGCCGACCTGATCGCCGCCGACCAGACCGCGAAGACCTCGGCCGCGGTCGACGAACTGCTGGGCACCCTGGTGCCCCCGGCCGTGGCCAACGCCCGCGCCGAGGGCGAGGTGCTGGCCGAGCTGGCCGCCGCCGACGGGGTCGAGCTGGCAGCCTGGGACTGGTCGTTCTACTCCGAGCGGGTCCGGTCCGAGCGGTACGCGGTGGACAGTGCGGCGCTGCGACCGTGGTTCGAGCTGGACCGGGTGCTCGTCGACGGCGTCTTCCACGCTGCCCGGCTGCTCTACGGGTACTCCTTCACCCCGCGTCCGGACCTGCTCGCCTACCACCCCGACGTGCGGGTCTGGGAGGTCACCGACGCCGCGGGGGAGGAGGTCGGGCTGTACCTGGGCGACTTCTTCGCCCGGGACGGCAAGCGCGGCGGGGCGTGGATGAGCTCCTTCGTCAGCCAGTCCCGGCTGCTGGGCACCACCCCGGTGGTCTTCAACGTCCTCAACGTCACCCGGGCCGCCGCCGGACAGCCCACCCTGCTGACCCTGGAGGAGGTGACCACGCTCTTCCACGAGTTCGGGCACACCCTGCACGGGCTGAGCTCGGCGGTCACCTACCCGCGGTTCAGCGGGACCAGCGTGCCGCGGGACTTCGTGGAGTTCCCCAGCCAGGTCAACGAGATGTGGGCGTTGTGGCCCGAGGTCCTGGACCACTACGCCCGGCACACCGAGACCGACGAGCCGCTGGGCCGCGAGGTGCTCGCCGCGATCGACGCGGCGTCGCTGTGGGGCGAGGGGCACGGGACGCTGGAGTACCTCGCCGCGACCCTGCTGGACCAGGCCTGGCACCGGATCGGCCCGGACACCGTGGTCGAGGACCCGCTGGCCTTCGAGGCCGCCGCGCTGGAGGCGGCCGGGGTGGCATCGGCCCTGGTGCCCCCGCGGTACCGGACCACGTACTTCCAGCACGTGTTCGCCGGGGGCTACTCGGCCGGCTACTACTCCTACATCTGGTCCGAGGTGCTCGACGCCGACACCGTCGAGTGGTTCAAGGCCAACGGCGGGCTGACCCGGGCCAACGGCGACGTGTTCCGCACCAAGCTGCTGGCCCGCGGAGGTTCGGTCGACCCGCTGGGGGCCTTCCGGGACGTCGTCGGCCGCGACGCCGACACCGGCCCGCTGCTGCGCCGCCGCGGCCTGGGCTGACCTCAGATCCAGGGCAGCGACAGCACCAGGTCCAGGTCGTCGGGGGAGGCGCCGTCCCGCACGAGGCGGTTGGGCTGGTGGTGCCCACACGCCGTGCAGCGGTGCACCACCTGCCAGCCCTTGCCGGACTTCTCCACCAGACCGACCGGTTCCATGAGCTGCCGGCACTGCGAGGCGCGGTCGCCGGGCAGGTCGTCGACGTGCAGCGACCACAGGCAGAACGGGCAGTGGTTGCGGTAGTGGCCGTCGGTGGTGGCCGGGACGAGCACCGCACAGTGCCCGCAGACGAAGTCGGTGTTCTCCGCCCGGCGAGACCGGGCCCGGGGAACGGCCACCGGGCTCAGGGGACGAACGGCTCGACGGCCAGCACCTTCACGGTGATGTCCTTGCCGTTGGGCGCCTGGTAGGTGACCGTCGCGCCCGGGGAGGCACCGAGGATGGCCGAGCCCAGGGCCGACTCGGGGGAGTAGACCGAGACCCCGGTGGTCCCGGCGATCTCCCGGGAGCCCAGCAGGAACTTCTCGGTGTCGTCCTCGTCGCCGTCGAAGGCGATGGTGATGACGGTTCCCACCGCGGCGTCGGTGGCCGTCGTCGGCGGCTCCCCGACCCGGGCCTTGCGCAACAGGTCGGTCAGCTGACGGATCCGGCCCTCCTGCTTGCCCTGCTCGTCCTTGGCGGCGTGGTACCCGCCGTTCTCCTTGAGGTCGCCCTCTTCCCGGCGAGCGTTGATCTCGGCGGCCATCGCGGTGCGTCCGGCGATGAGCCCGTCGAGTTCGCCCTTGAGCCGGTCGTGGGCCTCCTGGGTCAGCCAGACGCCCTGGTCCTGCTGGTCAGTGGTGGACACGATGACGGCTCCTGTAACTCGAAGAGCCGCCCCCCGATCAGGGAGCGGCCGCGTGATCGGCCAACCTAACACCGGACACGCCGGTCCCGCACGCGCAGCGCGTGGTTGCGAGACCGTCCAGGGCCCCCGAGGGGGTGTGGGCGGGGTCCCCGTCGTCCGCCCGCGCCTGGTGGGACCATGGGGGCGTGACGGACCCGGACCAGCTGCGCCTGCTCGCGGTGCACGCCCACCCTGACGACGAGTCCAGCAAGGGTGCGGCCACCATGGCCAAGTACGTGAGCGAGGGCGTCGACGTCCTGGTCGCCACCTGTACCGGAGGCGAGCGGGGGTCGGTGCTGAACCCCGCGATGGACCGCCCTGAGGTCTGGGAGCGGCTCCCGCAGATCCGCTCCGAGGAGATGGCCGCGGCCCGTGAGGTCCTCGGCGTCAGCCAGGAGTGGCTGGGCTTCGTGGACTCCGGGCTGCCCGAGGGCGACCCGCTCCCGCCGCTGCCCGAGGGCTGCTTCGCCCTGGTGCCCGTCGAGGAGGCCGCGGCCCCGCTGGTCGCGCTGATCCGACGGTTCAAGCCGCAGGTGGTCACCACCTACGACGAGCGCGGCGGCTACCCGCACCCCGACCACATCAAGACCCACGAGATCTCGGTGCTGGCCTTCGAGGCAGCCGGTGACCCGGACCGCTACCCCGAGCTGGGGGAGCCGTGGCAGCCGAGCAAGCTCTACTACCACATGAGCTTCACCTTCCCCCGCACGACGGCGCTGCACGAGGCGCTGCTCGCAGCCGGGCTGGAGTACCCCTACGGCGAGATGCTCTCGACGTGGGACCCGGCCAAGGACATCTCGCACCGGGTGACCACGAAGGTGCCGTGCGGTGAGTACTTCGAGCAGCGCGACCGGGCCCTGATCGCGCACGCGACCCAGATCGACCCGACCGGGCGCTGGTTCGCCACCCCGATGGACCTGCAGCGGGCCACCTGGCCCACCGAGGACTACGAGCTGGCCCGCTCCCTGGTCGACAGCCCGACCCCCGAGGACGACCTGTTCGCCGGGATCCGCAGCGAGGTGGGGGTCCGATGACCGGCGCGATGCTGGTGCTGGCGGCGAACGAGCAGCTGCCCGAGGACGTCGGCAAGTCCGGGCCGTTCGGCCTGCTGCTGGTCGTCGTGCTGCTCGTCGCGATCCTGTTGCTGGGTCGTTCGATGGGCAAGCACCTCAAGCGGCTGCCGCGCAGCTTCGAGCCCGAGGAGGCCCCGGTCGTCGTCCCCGACGACGCCTCGGAGCTCTTCGAGGAGCGTCGCCCCGGCGAGGAGCTGCTGGAGACGCTGCGTCGCCGGCCGCTGGCGATCGAGCCACCGCGCCCCGAGGACCCCGACGAGGGACCCCGTACCACCTCCTGAGGCAGTCGGGGCCGCGGTGCCCGATGATCTCGGCGTGGCACAGCCGGAGCACAGCAGCAGCACCCGCGACGACGACCGGCCCCCGGGCTTCGGTCGGGCCGGCACCCGGGTGCTGGAGTTCGCCGAGAACGTCGTCTACGCGGGGATCGCACTCTTCCTCGTCCTGATCGCCCTCGTGCTGCTCGCCCTGGCCGGGAAGACCACGTACTCGCTGGTGAGCGACTTCTCCCAGACGCCGGTGCTCGAGCTGCTCGACGTCCTGCTGCTGGTGTTCATCGTGGTCGAGCTGCTGTTCGCCGTCCGGACGACGGTGGAGAAGCGCGAGCTGATCGCCGAGCCGTTCCTGCTGGTCGGGATCATCGCCTCGATCAAGGAGATCGTGGTGCTCAGCATCGAGGCGGCGAGCGTGGTCGGCACGGACGGGTTCGCCGACCGGATGGTGGTCATCGGCGTCCTCGGAGTGCTGGTCCTGCTCCTGGGGATCACCAGCCTGTTGCTGCGGCGCAAGGAGCGGGAGCCCGACGAGGGGCAGAACGCCCCCGCCGACCCGGAGACCACCGACGCCGGCTGACCCTCACCGCGAGCTGCAGACGCCGGTTCGCCCAGAGCGCAGACAGGCCCGCTCCGAGGCGCTGGCCTGGTCGGTGCGTGGAGTCCGTCGAGGAGGCCCGGGGCCGCGGACCGAGCGTGGGCTGATCACGCACGGCGGTGCCAGGGTGGTCGTCATGAGCGACCCCCATGCCGGGGCCGGTGGCCGGACCGGTGGCCGAGGTCCGCCGGGTGCTGGTGGGCCTGCACGGCGGGCCGTTCCCGGCGAGCTGGGACGACCGCACGGCAGCGCTGCGGGGGACCGGACGGGCACCGCTGGACGACGCCGACCGGGCGGCCCTCGGTGCCGCGGCCGGGCGGTTCCCGCTCGTCGGCTGACCCGCCTGCACACCAGGGACACTGGGGTGGTGACGACCCCCGAGAGCACCGACGTCCTGGTGGTGGGCGCCGGCCCGGCAGGCGCTGCTGCCGCCGCCTGGGCCGCCCGGGCCGGGCACGACGTGGTGCTGGCCGACGCCGCGGTGTTCCCGCGGGACAAGACCTGCGGTGACGGGCTGACCCCGCGCGCCATCGCCGAGCTCGACCACCTCGGACTGGGCGAGTGGGTGCGCTCGCACGGCACCAACAAGGGCCTGCGCGCGGCCGGCTTCGGGCAGGAGCTGCTGCTGCCGTGGCCCGGGGGATCGCTGCCCGACCACGGTGGCGCGGTCCCGCGCACCGAGCTGGACGCCCGGATCCGGCAGGTCGCCCTCGACGACGGGGCCACCGGTGTCGAGGACGCCCGCGCCGTCGACGTGCACCGGGACGGCGACCGGGTGACCGCGGTGGACTTCACCCGCGGCGACGGCTCGGTGAGCACCGTGCGCTGCCGCCGGCTCGTGGTCGCCGACGGGGTCCGGTCCCCGCTGGGCCGGGTGCTCGGCCGGGAGTGGCACCGGGAGACCGCCTACGGGGTGGCCGCGCGCGGTTACGTGACCAGCGGCCGCAGCGACGACCCGTGGATCTCCAGCCACCTCGAGCTGCGCGGCACCCAGGACGAGCTGCTGTCCGGGTACGGCTGGGTCTTCCCGCTGTCCTCGGGTGAGGTGAACATCGGCGTCGGCACGCTGGCCACGGCCAAGCGCCCGGCGGGCGTGCAGCTCAAGCCCCTGCTGGACTTCTACGCCGAGCAGCGTCGTGAGGAGTGGCAGCTGTCGGGCGACGTGCGGGCCAAGGCCTCGGCGCTGCTGCCGATGGGTGGCGCGGTCTCCGGGGTGGCCGGGCGCAACTGGGCGCTGATCGGGGACGCCGCCGGGTGCGTGAACCCGCTCAACGGCGAGGGGATCGACTACGGCATGGAGACCGGTCGCACCCTGGCCGGCCTGCTCGACGAGGACGACAGGACGCTGGCCTGGCCGGCGACGCTGCGACGGCACTACGGGGAGGCGTTCTCCATCGCCCGGCGGCTCGCCGGCCTGCTCACCGTGCCGCGGCTGCTGCCGGCCGCCGGACCGGTGGGGATGCGGTCGCGGGCGCTGATGACCGTGGCGCTGCGGGTGATGGGCAACCTGGTCACCGAGTCCGACCGGGACGTGACCGCCCGGGCCTGGCGGCTGGCCGGCAGGTTGAGTGTGCGACTCGACGAGCGCCCGCCCTTCCCGGCTGCAGACCTGCGCGTCGCGTAGCGCCCGGCGCGCCGGTGGTGTCCTCTGCGGGGCAGTGCGCAGTGCGCGGTGGTGTCCCCGCCCGTGGACACCACACAACTGCTCGCGGGGGTGCTCGACCTCGCCGTGCTCGCCGTCCTGGACGGTGCGGACGGGTACGGCTACGACGTCGTCCCCTCGGTCGAGGGCCCGCACCGCGAGTTCTACGGCCTCAACGCCTCCGGGCGGGCCCAGCTGGAGACCTCGGCCGCGACCTGGTCGGGGTCCACGGACACGATGGCGGCGCTGCTCGCCGGGCAGGTGGCGGCAGGACGACAGCCCGACAGACCGATCCCGAGGTCGCGGCCTACGCACGGCAGGTCCGCGAGGCCCTCGCCGACGTCCCGCCGGCCCGGCTCGAGGAGGACGGCCGGCCGGTCGTGGACCCGGGCACCCACGACGACCAGGGGCGCGAGATCGCCTCACCGGAGGGCGTCGCGCCCCAGCCGGGCAACGCCCACCCGCAGGAACTGGGTGTGGTGGTCTGCGACGAGCACGGCAACCGGACCGTCGAGCCGCTCGCGGTGCCGGCGGCGCCGACCCCCTAGATGAAGGGGGAGTTGTAGATCGCGAACCACACGGCGATGTAGTGGCAGGCCGCTGCCACGATCGTCATCGCGTGGAACACCTCGTGGTAGCCGAACGTGCCCGGCCACGGGTTGGGCTTCTTGATCGCGTAGGCCACCGCGCCGAGGGTGTAGAGCACGCCGCCGGCGGCCAGCAGCACCATCGCGGCCACGCCCGCGAGGCTGAGGATGTCGGTGAGCACGAAGACCGCCACCCATCCCAGGGCGACGTAGATGGGCACCCCGAGCCAACGGGGGGCCGTCGGCCACGCCAGCTTGAGGGCGACCCCGGCCAGCGCCCCGGTCCAGACGACGCCGAGGATCCACCAGTTGGTCGGGGCGTTCACCGCCAGCACGGCGAACGGGGTGTAGGTGCCGGCGATGAAGATGAAGATCATCGAGTGGTCGAGCCGCTTCATCAGCTTCCACCCGCGCGGTGACCAGCGGCGCCGGTGGTAGGCGGCGCTGATCCCGAACAGCCCCAGGATGGTCAGGCAGTAGAGGCTGACCGGGAGTCCGGCCCGCGGTCCGCCGTGCGACCACGCCATCGGGATGAGCACCGCACCGGCCACCACCGAGCCGAACGCGGCGAACAGGTGCAACCAGCCACGGGCCCGGGGGCGGGTGTCGGGGTGGTCGTAGTCGTCGTCGGCGTAGTCGGCGTCGGCCCACTCGCCGGGCCGGTGGACCGCCTCGACGCGCTCGCCCTCGGCCACGACCATGGCGACGCCCTCCCGGGCGGGTGCCTCCAGCTCGGCCCCGTCCGACGTGACCAGGACGGCCTCGGTGGGATCGTGCGGTGCGCTCATGGGCCGAGGTTACGGTCGCGCGCGCGGGCGTGGCACCCCGTGCGGCTGTGAGGTCACCCGGGCTCGGACCCCGGGGCCCTGCCGCTGCGCGGTGCGGAGTCCTAGGGTGGCTCTCCGTGGGGGCGCGCGAGCAGGTGCGGACGGGCCTGACCGCGCTGTACGAGCGCCGGCTGGTCCGCCGCCTGGACCGCGCCGCCGTCCCGCACCACGTGGGTGTGATCGTCGACGGCAACCGACGCTGGGCCAGGGCGATCGGCCTCGAGGACGTCAACGACGGCCACCGCCGGGGCGCGGACAAGATCGCGGACTTCCTCGGCTGGTGCGACGAGACCGGGGTCGGGGTGGTCACCCTGTTCCTGCTGTCCACCGACAACCTGAGCCGCCCCGAACCCGAGCTCACCCCGCTGTTGCGGATCATCGAGGGGGTGGCGACCGACCTGGCCGGTCCCGGCCGCCGGTGGCAGCTCAACGCCGTCGGCGCGCTGGGACTGCTCCCCGGTGAGACCACCACCGTGCTCAAGCAGGCCGAGGAGGACAGTCGTGGTCGCACCGGCGCGACGGTGAACCTGGCCGTCGGCTACGGGGGACGACGGGAGATCGCCGACGCCGTCCGCTCGCTGCTGGCCGAGCACTCCGCGCGCGGGACGACGCTGGACGAGCTGGTCGGCAGCCTGGACGTCGAGCACATCGCCGAGCACCTCTACACCCGCGGCCAGCCCGACCCGGACCTGGTGATCCGGACCAGCGGTGAGCAGCGGCTGTCGGGCTTCCTCCTCTGGCAGACCGCGCACTCGGAGTTCTACTTCACCGACGTGTACTGGCCGGAGTTCCGCCGGGTGGACTTCCTGCGTGCTCTGCGCGACTACGCGGCCCGGCAGCGACGCTTCGGCGGCTGAGCGCGCGGGTGTGAGACTGGTCGCCATGGCATCCGGCGCGGTCGACGTCCCCCTCGAGTACGTCCGGCTCGGGCTGCGGTTCGACCGGCTGGAGCAGGGCTTCGTCGACGCCTACACCGGGGACCGGCGGGTCCGGGCCGCGGTGGAGGCCGAGCCCGCGCCGACCCCGCGGGGGTTGCGCGACCAGGCCCGGGGCCTGCTGCGGGAGCTCGACGCCAGTGCTCTGCCCGCCGACCGGGTGGACTTCCTGCGCGGTCAGCTGACCGGTCTGGAGTGCACCGCCCGGAAGATGGCCGACGAGCCGGTCGGCTACGTGGAGGAGGTGCGGTCCTACTTCCAGGTCGACGTGGACCTCGGTGACCCCGCGACCTACGCCGCGGCGCACACCGAGCTCGAGGACCTGCTGCCGGGCAGCGGCAGCCTGGCCGAGCGGTACGCGGTGCACCGGCGCCGTGAGGAGTGCCCGCCGGCCCGGCTGGCGGAGGCGGTGCACGCGCTGTCCAGCGCGCTGCGCGACCGGGTCCGCGGGCTGTACGGCCTGCCCGAGTCCGAGACCGTGACCTACGAGGTGGTCACCGACCAGCCGTGGTCGGGCTTCAACTACTACGAGGGTGACTACCGCTCGCGGGTGGCGATCAACGCCGACCTGCCGCACCGGCTGGGCCAGCTGCCGCACCTCGTCGCGCACGAGGCCTACCCCGGCCACCACACCGAGCACTGCCGCAAGGAGCGCGGGCTGGTGGCACGGGACAGCCACCTCGAGCACACCGTCTTCCTGGTCAACACCCCCGAGTGCCTCATGGCCGAGGGCCTGGCCGACCTCGGGGTCGAGGCCGCGATCGGTGCCGGCTGGGGACCGTGGGCGGCCGAGGTGCTCGGCGACCTGGGGCTGCGGTTCGACGGCGGGCTGGCCGAGCGGGTGTCGGCCGCGGCCGCCCCGCTGAACCGGGTGCGCCAGGACGCCGCCCTGATGCTGCACGACCGGGGCGCGGCCACCGACGACGTCCTCGCCCATCTGCAGCGCTGGTCGCTGGTCAGCCACGACCGCGCCGTGCAGCAGCTGCGCTTCCTCACCCACCCGCTGTGGCGGGCGTACATCACCACCTACGTGGAGGGCTACGACCTGCTCGCCGGCTGGCTGGCCGCCCGGCCGGACGGCGTCCCGGTGGCCGACCGCTTCCTCCGGCTGCTGGACGAGCCGCTCACCCCGGCCCGGATCACTGCCGAGCTGCGCCGGTGAGGCACACCCCGGGGGAGAAGCGGGTGCTGGGGCTGTGGTCGGCGGGCTGCCTCGCCGTGTTCCTGGTCCTCGGGCTGCTGTGGGTCGGTGACCTGTCGCTGCAGTGGCCGGTGCTCGTCGTCCCGCTGGTCTGGGTGCTGGTGGCGGCCCGGCCGCGCCGGTCCGAACCCGCTGTACGCAACGGCTGGTGAGGACGGTCATCGGGGCGTGATCCACGCCCGCGGGCTGTCCCGCACCTTCGGGAGGAAGCGGGGGAAGCAGTCCTGAGGTCCGCGCCGTCGCCGGGGTCGACCTCGACGTCGACGCCGGGGAGATCGTCGGGTTCCTGGGCCCGAAACGGCGCCGGCAAGACCACCACGATGCGGATGCTCGCCACACCTGCTCGCCCCGACCACCGGCAGCGCGACGGTGGCCGGCTGCGACCTGCTCACCGACCCGGTCGGCGTCCCTCGACGGATCGGCTACGTCTCGCAGGCCGGGTCGACCGCACCGGAGAACCGGGCGGGCGACGAGCTGGTGAGCCACGCCCGGCTCTACGGCGTCAGCACCGCCGAGGCCACCACCCGCGGGAAGCAGCTGTTCGCCGAGCTCGACCTGGACGGGCTCTGGGAACGCCAGCCCAAGGCCATGTCCGGCGGGCAGCGGCGCCGGCTGGACATCGCGATGGGCCTGGTGCACGTGCCCGGTCTGGTCGTCCTCGACGAGCCCACCACGGGGCTGGACCCGCAGGCCCGGGCCAACCTCTGGGGCCACATCGAGGGGCTGCGCCGCGACCGGGGGCCGACGGTCTTCCTGACCACGCACCACCTGGACGAGGCGGATGCGCTGTGCGACCGGGTGCTGGTCATCGACAAGGGCTCCATCGTCGCGTCGGGCACCCCGGACGAGCTGAAGAGCTCGGTGGGCGGGGACCTGCTCACCATCACCACGGCCCGGGCCGCCGACGTCGCCGGCCGGATGGCCGGGCTCCCGGGCGTCGAGGCCCCGCAGGTGGACGGCGACCGGGTCAGCTGCCGGGTGCCCGCCGGCGGGTCGGCGCTGGTCGCCCCGCTGCGCGGCCTGGACGCCGCGCGTTCGGACTGGACGCCTCGGTCGGCGGCGTCGCGCTCACGATCCTGCTGGTCGCCGTCCTCGGCGGGTCGCTGGCTGCGGTGTCCTACGCGCTGGCCCTGACGCTGACGAGCCAGGACGCCTTCGCGCCGCTGCTCGACGTCGTGTCGTTCCCGGTGCTGCTGCTGTCGGGGATCCTGCTGCCGATGACGTTGGCGCCGGGCTGGCTGCAGGCGGTGTCGGACCTGGTGCCGTTCAGCCACGTCGTGGACGTGCCGCCTGGTACGGGACGTCCCAGTTCCGTCGCGCGTCCGGCTGAGACACGCCGAGACGGCGGATGCTCGGAAGTCACCTCCCGGCAACCTCCCGGGCATAGCGTCCGAGCTGTCCGGGGGGCCCGTCCCGCCGGGCACGGGAGGCCCGGTGGGTGCGATGCGAGCTGTCGAACCTGGGGGCCGAGCACCGGCCCCTGCGCCGGGGCCCGGCCACCCACGAGTCGGGGTGCGTCAGCACCCCATCGGGAGTCGACCTGTGAGCACACGCCGCACGTACGTCCTCGACACCTCCGTCCTGCTCTCCGACCCGGGCGCGCTGCTGCGCTTCGAGGAGCACGAGGTCGTCGTCCCCCTCGTCGTCATCGGGGAACTGGAGGAGAAGCGGCACCACCCGGAGCTGGGCTGGTTCGCCCGGCAGACGCTGCGCATGCTCGACGACCTCCGGGTGCAGCACGGCCGGCTCGACGCCCCGATCCCGGTCGGTGACCAGGGCGGCACGGTGCGCGTCGAGCTCAACCACTCCGACGCCTCGGTGCTGCCGGCGGGCTTCCGCAACGACAGCAACGACAGCCGGATCATGGTGGTGGCGCTCAACCTGCGGGCCGAGGGCAGGGACGTCTGCCTGGTCACCAAGGACGTGCCGCTGCGGGTCAAGGCGGCCGCGGTCGGTCTGGACGCCGACGAGTACCGGGCGCTCGGCGCGGTCGACGCCGGGTGGACCGGGATGGCCGAGCTGTCACTGAGCGAGGACGAGATCGCCGCGCTCTACGGCGGCGGCGCCCTGTTCCTGCCCGCGGCCGCCGAGCTGCCCACGCACACCGGGCTGGTGCTGCTGTCCTCCCGCGGGTCGGCGCTGGGCCGGGTCACCGCCGACAAGCACGTCACGCTGGTGCGCGGCGACCGGGAGGCGTTCGGGCTGCACGGGCGCTCCGCCGAGCAGCGGATCGCGCTGGACCTGCTGCTGGACCCCGAGGTCGGCATCGTCTCGATGGGCGGTCGGGCCGGCACCGGCAAGTCCGCGCTCGCGCTGTGCGCCGGTCTGGAGTCGGTGATGGAGCGTCGGGCGCACAAGAAGGTGGTCATCTTCCGGCCGCTGTACGCCGTCGGTGGCCAGGAGCTGGGCTACCTGCCCGGGTCCGAGGGCGAGAAGATGGCGCCCTGGGCGCAGGCGGTCTTCGACACCCTCGGCGCGCTGGTCAGCAGCGAGGTGGTCACCGAGATCCTGGCCCGTGGGCTGATCGAGGTCCTCCCGCTGACCCACATCCGCGGCCGCTCGCTGCACGACTCGTTCGTGATCGTCGACGAGGCGCAGTCCCTCGAGCGGGGCGTGCTGCTGACCGTGCTGTCCCGGCTGGGCACCAACAGCCGGGTGGTGCTCACCCACGACGTCGCCCAGCGGGACAACCTGCGGGTCGGCCGGCACGACGGCGTCACCGCGGTCATCGAGGCGCTCAAGGGACACCCGCTCTTCGCCCACGTCACGCTGACCCGCTCCGAGCGCTCGCCGATCGCCGCCCTGGTCACCGAGATGCTGGAGGACCTGCCCGTCTGACCCCGGCGTCGATCAGCTCAGCTGGTCACCGTGCGTCCTCAGCCACCGACGTCGGTGGCTGAGGACGCACGCCGGTGGACGGGGACCGGCGGGGGGCGGCCGGCCGGGGGCTGAGCGCCGCACGCAGCAGCGAGCTGGCGACCCACCCGGCGAGCAGGCACCAGGGCAGCCGGGTGGTCACGTCGTCCAGGTCGAACGTGCCCTGCGCCCCCAGGAGCAGCACGGGGACGGCGAAGAGCAGGGCTGCGCCGAGGACGTCCCAGCGCAGCGGGTTCACGACCGGCCGGCCGACCGCTCACACAGCAGCGCGGCCCAGCGGTGCGGGGTCGCCCGTGCCCCGTCGACGACGGCGACGGGCACGGTCAGCCCGTCCAGCAGTGCGGCCGGGTCGGCCGAGGACTCGGTCTCGGTGACGACGACGGCGTCCACCCGCGGCAGCGCCCGCACCCAGCCGGCCAGGTCGGCGGGCTTGCGGGTGGCGTCGAGCACGCCCCACACCGCGGTCGGTGCGAGCGCCTCGAGCACCTGGGCGACCCACGGGGAGCCGGCGTCGCGCAGCGGGACGTCGAGGGCCACCACCGTGGGCACCCCCGCGCCGCGGGCCTGCGCCCGGCGTTCGGCGGCGATCGCCGCGGTGGGCACGCGGACGTCGTGGGGGGTCAGTCCGGCGAGCTCGCCCCGGGTGGCCCACTGCACGGCGGCGGGGTCCAGCCGCAGCGAGGTGGCCAGCGTGCGGGCAGCTGTCAGTGCCTCCGCCCCGGGGCCGAGGACGACCAGCACGTCCCCGGCCCCGGTGGGCGCGGTCGGTGCGGGCGGGAGCGTCTCGGTCAGCGAGACCACCAGCGCGGCGAAGGTGCCCTGGGTCCGGGCCCGGGCGGCGAAGTCCGTGCCCAGCAGCCGGGGGGTGAGGCCCAGGCCGGTCAGCCCGTCGGGGTCGACGGGCTCGGTGGCCGCGGCGGCGGCCGGGGCGCTCGGGGTGACCGCGGGCGGGACCAGGTGGGTCACGGTCGCCCAGCCCTCGTCGCGGCCGCGCGTGGCGGGGTGCGGCGGGACGGCGCGC
>JAOPVM010000393.1 GCA_025966215.1 Klenkia sp. | reverse complement strand
CCCAAGCTCCAGCTGCTCCCCGCCGTCGACGTCGCCGACGGTCTCGCCGTCCGCCTGGTCCAGGGGGAGGCCGGCAGCGAGACCTCCTACGGCGACCCGCTCGAGGCCGCGCGCACCTGGCAGCGCGACGGGGCCGAGTGGGTGCACCTGGTCGACCTGGACGCCGCCTTCGGCCGCGGGTCCAACCGCGAGCTGCTGGCCCGCGTGGTCGGCGAGCTGGACGTGGACGTGGAGCTGTCCGGCGGGATCCGGGACGACGCCTCGCTGCAGGCCGCGCTGGCCACCGGCTGCCGCCGGGTGAACCTGGGCACCGCGGCGCTGGAGTCCCCGGAGTGGTGTGCCCGGGCGATCGCCGAGCACGGCGACCGGATCGCCGTCGGCCTGGACGTGCGCGGCACCAAGCTCGCCGCCCGCGGCTGGACCCGCGAGGGTGGCGAGCTCTACGAGACCCTGGCCCGCCTGGACGCCGAGGGCTGTGCCCGCTACGTGGTCACCGACATCACCAAGGACGGCACCTTGCAGGGCCCGAACCTGGAGCTGCTGCGCGAGGTCTGCGCCGCCACCGACCGGCCGGTGATCGCCTCCGGCGGGGTCTCCTCGCTGGACGACATCCGGGCGCTGGCCGGGCTGGCCGGCATCGGCGTCGAGGGCGCGATCGTGGGCAAGGCGCTGTACGCCGGCCAGTTCACCCTCCCCGAGGCCCTGGCGGCGACCGTCGAGGTCGCCGGGTGACGGTGCAGCGAGTCGCATCGGGCGCGCCCTGGGAGGACGTCGTCGGCTACTGCCGGGTCGTGCGCGCCGGGGACCTGGTCTTCGTCAGCGGCACCACCGGCACCCGGGAGGGCCTGGTGGTGGAGGGTGGCGTGGCCGCCCAGACGGCGCAGGCGCTGGCCAACGTGGTGGCGGCGCTGGAGAGCGTGGGTGCCACGACGTCCGACGTCGTGCGGACCCGGGTGTACGTCACCGACATCGACTCCTGGGAGGCGGTCGGGCGGGTGCACGGGGAGTTCTTCGGCGCCACTCGCCCGGCCAGCGCGATGGTCGAGGTCAGCCGGCTGATCGACCCCGCGATGCTGGTCGAGGTCGAGGCCGACGCGGTGGTGGGCGCGTGAGCCTGGCCGTGCGGGTCATCCCGTGCCTGGACGTCGACCGCGGCCGCGTGGTCAAGGGCGTGAACTTCGTCGACCTGCGCGACGCCGGTGACCCGGTGGAGATGGCCCGGGTGTACGACGCCGAGGGCGCCGACGAGCTCACCTTCCTCGACATCACCGCGTCCTCGGGTGACCGGGAGACCACCTACGACGTCGTCCGGCGTACCGCGGAGAGCGTGTTCATCCCGCTGACCGTCGGCGGTGGTGTGCGTGCCGTCGAGGACGTGGACAGGCTCCTGCGGGCCGGGGCGGACAAGGTCGCGGTCAACACCGCCGCCGTGGCCCGGCCCGGGCTGATCGCCGAGATCGCCGACCGGTACGGCAACCAGGTGCTCGTGCTGTCCCTGGACGCCCGGCGCTGCCAGGACGGCGCGGTCACCGACTCCGGCTTCGAGATCACCACCCACGGCGGGCGGCGGGGCACCGGCCGGGACGCCGTGGAGTGGGTGGTCGAGGCCGCCCGCCTCGGCGCCGGTGAGGTGCTGCTGAACTCGATGGACGCCGACGGCACCCGCGCCGGCTACGACGTCGAGCTGATCCGGGCGGTGCGCCGCGAGGTGTCCGTGCCGGTGATCGCCAGCGGGGGAGCGGGCGCGGTCGAGCACTTCGCGCCGGCCGTCACCGCCGGTGCCGACGCGGTGCTGGCCGCCAGCGTCTTCCACTTCGGGGACATGCGGATCGGCGACGTGAAGGCCGCCCTCGGCCAGGCCGGCGTCCCGGTGCGCCAGGAGGCCGACCACCCGCTGCCGGACTGACCCCCGCGGGGGTCAGACGCGGGTCGTCTCCACCCGGGCGACGTCCTCCCGGCCGCCGGCCCACAGCAGCAGCTCCAGCGGTTCGCCGGCGACGGTGGTCAGCGGCTGGCCCGAGCGGAGGGTCCGGGCCTCGCCGGTGTCGGTGCGGCGCAGCTCCAGGCCGCCGTCGACGCCACGGGCCCTGCCCCGGGCCAGCAGCGGCACCTGCTTCCACAGTGCGTCCTGCGCGGCCCGGGGCAGCGGGCGCGGCTCCCAGTCGGGCTGGGCCCGGCGGACGTCCTCGTGGTGCACGGCCATCTCCGCCCCGTTCACCAGCGCGTCCACCGCCGGCAGGGCCGTGGGGAAGAACGAGGGGGGACCCTGGCGCAGCTTCTCCACCAGCTCGGGCCACGGGGTCTCCAGCAGCACCCGGCGCTGCACCCGCTGGGTCCACCAGCCCCACGGTCCGCCGAGCACCGCACCGGGGGCGGTGTCGGGACGGCGGTCGCGGACGACGAGGTGGGCGGCCAGGTCGCCGGTCTGCCAGCCCGCGCACCGGGTCGGCTGGTCGGGACCCAGCTCGGTGAGCAGGTCGGCCAGCGCGGTGCGCTCGGTCCGGGACAGGGGAGCGCTGGGCGAGTCGGTCACCCGTTGGTCCTACCGTCCCTCGCCGCTGCGGAAACGAGAGGTTCGCCGCGCCCGGAAAGCACTTATCCCCGGTAAGGACCGCGAGTAGGCTCAGCCGACACCCAGCAGCACCACCCGAGGAGACGCGTGCCCCCGCGCAGCAGCAGCTCCGCCCGCTCCACCCGCGACAGCAACCCCGAGAACGTCACCCAGCGCAGCGAGCGCGAGCAGAAGAAGGTCGTGCGCCGCGGGTTCGCCCACGTCGGCCTGGCTGTCCGCGAGCAGCCCGGGATCTTCACCCTCGCGGTCCTGGGCAGCAGCCTCTACGGCGCGATGACGGTCGCCAGCGCCTTCGTCATCGGCGGCATCACCGACCGGCTGATCACCCCCAGCTTCGAGCGCGGCTCGGTCACCGCCGGTGCCCTGGGGCTGGCCGCCCTGGCGATCATGGTCGTCGCCGTGCTGAAGATCGTCGGCATCATCGGCCGGCGGCTGTTCGCCGGGATCATGTCCTACCGCCTGCAGGCCGACTACCGCCGCCGGGTGACCAGCCAGTACCTCCGGCTCCCGCTGTCCTGGCACCAGCGCCACCCCACCGGCCAGCTGCTGTCCAACGCCAACTCCGACGTCGAGGCCGCCTGGTTCTTCGTCGCCCCGCTGCCCTTCGCCTGTGGCGCGGTGGTCATGGTCGTCATCACCGTCGTGGCGCTCTTCCTCACCGACCCGCTGCTGGCCCTGGTCGGGGTGGTCGTGTTCCCGTTGGTGTTCCTCGCCAACGCCGTCTACTCGCAGGTCATGAGCCCGCGGATGGCCCGCGCCCAGCAGCTGCGCGCCGAGGTCTCCGAGATCGCCCACGAGTCCTTCGACGCCGCCCTGGTGGTCAAGACCCTGGGCCGGGAGACCGAGGAGACCCGCCGCTTCGCCGGCAGCGCCGACGAGCTGCGCGACGGGCTGATCGCCGTGGGCCGGGTCCGCGGTCTGTTCGACCCGATGATGGAGGCGCTGCCCAACCTGGGCACCCTCGCCGTCCTGCTGGTCGGTGCCCAGCAGGTCGCCGCCGGGGCCACCGACGCCGGCGCCCTGGTCTCCATCGCCTACCTGTTCACCCTGCTCGCGCTGCCCATCCGGGCGATCGGCTGGGTGCTGGCCGACCTGCCGCGCGCGATGGCCGGCTTCGACCGGGTCGCCCCGGTGCTGTCGGCCCAGGGGGAGACCCCGCACGGCCCGGACGCAGCCGCCGGTGGCGACGGCGGTGCCGGGGTCGGCGTCCGGGCCGTCGACGTCGGGCACGTGGACGCCGAGGGACGCGCGACCCCGGTGCTGCACGGGGTCACCTTCGACGTGCAGCCCGGCCGCACCATCGCCGTCGTCGGACCCACCGGGTCGGGCAAGTCCACCCTGGCCGGGCTGCTGGTGCGCCTGGTCGACCCGCACGACGGGAGCGTGCTGCTCGACGGCGTCGACCTGCGCAGCCTGCGCGAGGGCGAGGTCGCCACCCAGGCCGCGTTCGTCGCCCAGGGCACCTTCCTCTTCGACGACACCGTCCGCGGGAACGTCACCCTCGGCGCGGACTTCACCGACGACGAGGTGCACGCCGCCCTCGGGATCGCCGCCGCCGAGGACTTCGTCGCCCAGCTGCCCGACGGGCTGGACACCCGGGTCGGCGAGCGTGGGGCCAGCCTCTCCGGCGGACAGCGTCAGCGGCTCGCGCTGGCCCGGGCCGTCGTCCGCCGTCCGCGGCTGCTGGTGATGGACGACGCCACCAGCGCCGTCGACCCCAGCATCGAGGCCCGCATCCTGGACGCGCTGCGCAACACCGACCGCCCGGCCACCGTGGTCGTCGTCGCCTACCGGCAGGCCACCATCTCGCTGGCCGACGAGGTCGTCTGGATCGACCGTGGCCGGCTCGTCGCCCGGGGCAGCCACACCGAGCTGCTCGCGCAGGTGCCCGGGTACGCCCGGCTGGTCCAGGCCTACCAACCGCCCGACGCCGTCACCGCCGCCGAGCCCGAGCCCGCCGGGGCACAGGCGTGAGCGCCGCCGTGACCGGCGAGCCGGTGACCGGCACGGACGACCGGCCCACCGAGTCCGCCACCGCGACCCTGCGGCGTGGCCTGCGGATGATGCCGGAGTTCCGCCGTGGGCTGCCCGCGACCTTCGCCCTCGCCCTGGTCGCCACCGCCGGACGGGTCGTCGTCCCCATCGCGGTGCAGCAGACCCTCGACCGCGGGCTGAACGCCGCCGGTGGACCGGACATCCCGCTGGTCCGCGAATTGGTCGCGATCTGTGCGCTGGTCGTGCTGGTCACCGCCGTCGCGGTCTACCGGATGAACGTCCGGCTCTTCCGGACGACGGAGACCGCGCTGGCCAACCTGCGGGTGCGCGCCTTCCGGCACGTGCACGACCTGTCGGTGCTGCACCAGCAGGGCGAGCGCCGTGGAAACCTGGTCTCCCGGGTCACCAGCGACGTCGACCAGCTGTCGGTCTTCATGCAGTGGGGCGGGGTGCTCGGGCTGGTCAGCCTGGGCCAGCTCGTCGTGGCCACCGTCGTGATGGCCGTCTACTCCTGGCAGCTGACCCTGCTGGTGCTGGTCTGCTTCATCCCGCTGGGCTACGCGGTGACGTGGTTCGCCACCCGACTGGCCGAGGTCTACGGCGTGGTCCGGGAGCGGGTCGGCGACGTCCTCGCCGCGGTCGGGGAGTCCGTCGTCGGCGCCCCCACCGTGCGCGCCTACGGCGTCCGCGGCCGCACCGCCGCCCGCATCGACGCCGCCATCGACCGGCACTACCGGGCCTCGGTCCAGGCCCAGCGCACCACGGCCGGGGTGTACGTCAGCGGTGAGTTCGTCGCCGCGGTCGCCAACGCCGCGGTGGTCGTCGTGGGCGTGCTGCTCGGCGTGGGCGGGCAGATCTCGGCCGGCACGCTGGTCGCCTTCCTGTTCCTGGTCACCCTGTTCGTCGCCCCGGTGCAGACCGCCAGCGAGGTGCTCAACGAGGCGCAGAACGCCGTCGCCGGGTTCCGCCGGGTGCTCGACGTGCTCGACACCGAACCCGACGTCCAGGACCCGGTGGACGGCGAGCACCTGCCCGCGGGACCGCTGGGTGTCCGCTTCGACCACGTGGGCTTCCGCTACGCCCCGGGCGCCCGACCGGCGCTGACCGACGTCGACCTGGAGATCACCGCCCGCACCCGGGTCGCGGTCGTCGGGGAGACCGGGTCGGGGAAGACCACCTTCGCCAAGCTGCTCACCCGGCTGATGGACCCCACCGCGGGCCGGGTGCTCGTCGGTGGGGTGCCGCTGGACCGGATCGCCTTCAGCTCGCTGCGCGAGCGGGTGGTCATGGTGCCCCAGGACGGGTTCCTCTTCGACGCCTCGGTCGCGGACAACGTGCGCTACGGCAGGCCCGGGATGACCGATGCCCACGTGGCGGCGGCTTTCGACGAGCTGGGCCTCGGCGGCTGGGTCGAGGGGCTGTCCGACGGGGTCCGGACGCCGGTCGGCCAGCGCGGTGAGTCGCTGTCGGCGGGGGAGCGGCAGCTCGTGGCCGTCGCCCGCGCCTACGTCGCCGACCCCGACCTGCTGGTGCTCGACGAGGCCACCAGTGCCGTCGACCCGGCCACCGAGGCCCGGCTCACCCGCGCCCTGGACACCCTCACCACCGGCCGGACGACGATCACCATCGCCCACCGGCTGTCCACCGCCGAGCGCGCCGACGAGATCCTGGTCGTCGACGCCGGCCGGGTCACCCAGCGGGGCACCCACGCCGAGCTGGTCGACGTGCCCGGGGTGTACGCGGGGCTGCACGCCTCGTGGCGACGGTCCTCCGGGGGGCTCACCACCCCGGTCTGACGTGCGGGGTCGGCGACGACGGTCGGCGATGGTGACGAGGTGTGGCGGCGCGCCCAGCCCCATCGGGGGCGCGGGGGACCTACCTTCACCGCCATGTCGTCGCTCACCACCCCTCCCGCGCACGTCCCGGTGAGCGCGGTCCCGCCGTTCACCGCCTGGCTGGCCGCGGTCGCCGGGTTCCTCGGTGCCCTTCCGGTGGCCTTCTTCGCGGTCTTCGTGGGCCTGCTCGCCGTCGGCTACGAGGACTGGCGCGGCGGGCTGCTCGGGGCGATCCCCGCCGTGGCGTTCGTACTCGTGCTGGTCGGCGTGGTGCTCCTGCTGCTGGGCCGGTCCTGGTCGGTGCTGGTGGCCGGCGCGCTGGTCACCGTGGGCCTGGTGGTCGCCGCCCTGGCCACCGGTGCCATGACCGACGACTGGGGCTCGGTGGTCTGGCTCGGCGGCGGGCCGCTGCTGGCCGTCGTGCTGGGCTCGCTGCCGAACGTCCGTGCCTGGGTGACCGCGCGGCGCGCCTCGCGACGGTGACCCCGGGTCGGTTCCCGGCGGCCGTGGCCGCGCGCTGTGCCGTGCTCGTC
>JAOPVM010000387.1 GCA_025966215.1 Klenkia sp. | reverse complement strand
GGCGGCGGCCCAGCCGGCCGGGTCGAGCCGGCCGTGCAGGCCCTCCGCAGCGAGCAGGTCGGCGTCGTCGGTGCCGGTGGGGAGCAGGTCGCAGCGGGCCCAGCCGAAGGCCGGCACCTCCACCCAGCGCCCACCGCGGTCACCGGGCGGGCGGAAGCGCACGGGGCGCAGGCCGTGCTGGTAGCCGCGGACGGCGGCCAGGGCGACGTCGGCCGGGAGCGGGTCGGGCCCGGCGCTGGGCAGGACGAACGCTGGGGCCACCGGCCCATCATCACCGTCCGGCGTCGACCTCGGCACGCTCGTCGACGATGAGGTCCTTGCTGCGCACCAGCCGGAGCAGGGTGACCACCAGCAGGCCGCCGGCCATGTTGGCCAGCACGGTGTACCAGAGCCAGGCCAGCCAGTCGGCGTAGCCGAACGGGGCCCCGGCGTGCAGCGCGGCGAAGACCAGCAGCGAGTCCAGCACCGAGTGGAACAGCTGCAGCCCGGCCAGCAGGAAGGCCCCGGCGACGGCGGCGACGATCTTGGCGCCGTCGGAGTCGGTGCCGTGCTGCATCCGGGTCATCAGCGTGAGCACGCTGCCGGCCAGCACGCCCAGGCACACCGACTGCACGCTCAGCGGGGAGTCCACGAAGTGCACCGAGGACTCGATCGCGGTGGCCCGCAGGTCGGGCAGGGCGCGGATCACCAGCCAGGTGATGATCCAGCCGCCGACCAGGTTCGCCGCGAACGTGCCGCCCCAGAACAGCAGCAGCTGGCGGAGGCTGGCCCGCTTGGCCACCACCGCGGTGACCGGCACCAGGAAGCCCTCGGTGAACAGCTCGCTGCGGGCCAGGAGCAGCGCGATGAAGCCGATGCTGAAGGCGATGCCGGCCAGCAGGTGGCTGTCGGTCTCGGCCAGCACGGCCAGGTAGGCCAGCACGCCGACCCCGACCTCCAGGCCGCCGGCCAGGCCGGTGGTGAGCACCTCGCGCCAGGTGCGGTGCAGACGCTGGGCGCCCTCGCTGACGATCAGGTCGAAGGCCTGGCCGACCTGGTCCTCGACGGGTGCGTCCCCGTCGCCGAGCTCCGTGCGGGTGTCGCTCATGGGGCTCCTCGGGTTTGCCCGAGTGTGCGCGCTCGCGGCCCCGTGCGCCGACCGGAGCGACGGCAGGACGACCGCCCACCGCCGCCCCGCAGGTCAGGCGCCGGTGCGGTCCTGCACGTCGAAGTGCACCATCGTCGCCCCGCCGGTGGCGAAGGTCCCGACGTCGGCGCCCGCGGCGGTGCCCGCCTCGGAGGTCATCGCGGCGGCCATCGCCTCGGCGGACTCGAAGTCCAGCTCGGCGACCAGGTACGCCGGGGACGGGGACCCGTCCATCGTCTCGGCGTGGCCGGTGCTGAAGCGCTGCAGACCGGGGATGGCCTGGGCCAGGCCGGTGTGCACGTCCCGGTAGTGCGCGTCGAAGGCGGCGGGGTCGGTGGGCTGGCCGTAGGTGACGAGCAGGCGGTGGGTCACGGGTACCTCCGGAGATCTGCGTCCGGGCGGCGGTGCCCGGACGTCGGGCCCATCCCACCACTGGGCGGGCGGCGCTGCGAGGTGCCAGGGTGCGGTCGTGAACGGAGCCCGGGCAGTCATCCGCACCCTCGTCGACGCCGGGGTGGAGGTCTGCTTCGCCAACCCCGGCACCTCGGAGATGCACTTCGTGGCGGCGCTGGACGACGTGCCGCAGATGCGCGCCGTCCTGACCCTGTTCGAGGGGGTGGCCACCGGCGCCGCCGACGGGTACGCCCGGATGGCCGGCAGGCCCGCCGCCACCCTGCTGCACCTGGGGCCGGGGCTGGGCAACGGCTGGGCCAACCTGCACAACGCCCGCCGCGGCCGGGCCCCGGTGGTCAACGTGGTGGGCGACCACGCGCTGACCCACAAGCGGTTGGACGCCCCGCTGGAGTCCGACCTGGACGCGCTGGCCGGCGCGGTCGGCTGGTGGCGCCGGTCGCTGACCACCGCGCACGTGGGGGACGACGTCGCCGATGCGGTCGCCGCGGCCCGCCGAGGTCAGGTGGCGACCCTGGTGCTGCCCGCCGACGTCTCCTGGTCCGAGGGCGGTGCGCTCGGCGTGGCCCCACCCGACCGGCCGGCCCGCACGGTCGCCGTCCCCGACCTGCCGCTCGGCCCGGACACCGTCCTGTTCCTGGGCGGGGACGCTCTCGGCGCCGAGGAGCTGCTCGCCGCCGCCCGGGTCGCCGCCGGCACCGGAGCGCGGCTGATGGCCGAGACCTTCCCGGCCCGGATGGCCCGTGGCGCGGGGCTGCCCGACGTGCCCAAGCTCCCCTACCCGCCAGGCCCGGCGCTGGCCGCCCTGGCCGACGTGGCGCACCTGGTGCTGGTCGGGGCACCCGCGCCGGTCGCCTTCTTCGCCTACCCCGACACCCCGGGCTCCTTCGCCCCGGAGGACTGCACCGTGCACGTGCTGACCGAGCCGGGGGAGTCCGCGCTCGCGGCGCTCACCGCGCTGGCCGAGCGGGTCGGGGGCGACCCGGTGCTGGCGTCGGCGTCGGTGCCGACGGTCCCGGACCGCGCGCTGGACCCGCAGGTGCTCGCCGCCGTCGTCGGGGCCGTGCTGCCCGAGGGCGCGGTCCTGGTGGACGAATCGTTGACCAGCGGGTTCGGCCTCTTCCCGGCAACGGCGGGGGCGCCTCGGCACGACGTGCTGTCGCTGACCGGCGGGGCGATCGGCGACGGGCTGCCGATGGCCGTGGGGGCCGCGGTGGCCTGCCCCGACCGGCCGGTGCTCGCCGTGCAGGCCGACGGTTCGGCGATGTACACCCTGCAGGCGCTGTGGACGATGGCCCGCGAACAGCTCGACGTCACGGTGCTGGTCTGCGACAACGGGGCCTACGCGATCCTGGAGGGCGAGCTGCGCAACGTCGGTGCGGCCGCCGGTGGCGAGCGGGCCGGCCGGCTGCTGGACCTGGGCTCACCGGCGCTGGACTTCGTGTCCCTCGCGGCCGGGATGGGCGTGCCCGGCGTGCGGGTGACCACCGGCCCCGAGCTCGCCGAGGCGCTGCGACAGGCGTTCGCCGAACCCGGCCCGCACCTGGTCGACGCCGTCCTCCGCTCCTAGGGTCCGGGGCGCGTCGCGACGACGCGGCGTGACCCCGCAGGCCACCCGGGAGATCCACCTCGACCCCGGCAAGGCGCTCCCCAGCGAGGGCGGCCGGTCGGACACCATCGCGTGGTGTTGCGCAACCGGCGTGGTGCACCAGGCGTCCAGCCGGGCCGCGCTGACCGGCTGCCGGCCGACCGGCGGCTCTCCGCCGACCCGGCGGCCGGCGTGGCCATCTGCCCGATCCCGATCCCGATCCCCGGGCCGAAGGGGCCGATGCCGCCCACGGTGCGCTGAGCGACACCGTGGTTCGATCGGCGGCATGCCGTCGACGCTGACGCTCGCCCCCGCGCCCACCTCCGAGGCCGCCGAACGGGTCCGCCTGGAGGTGCGCGAGTTCCTCGCCGAGGAGCTCGCCGCCGGCTCGTTCGAGACCCACGTGGACACCTGGCTGTCCGGGGTCGACCCGGCGTTCTCCAGGAAGCTCGGCGAGCGGGGCTGGCTGGGGATGACCTGGCCGAAGGAGTACGGCGGGCACCAGCGCACCGCGATGGAGCGCTACGCCGTCACCGAGGAGCTGCTCGCCGCCGGCGCCCCGGTCGCCGCGCACTGGATCGCCGACCGGCAGTCCGGGCCCAACCTGCTGCGCTACGGCACCCAGGCCCAGCGCCGGGAGATCCTGCCGAAGATCGCCGCCGGGGAGTGCTTCTTCGTCATCGGCATGAGCGAGCCCGACTCCGGCTCCGACCTGGCGTCCATCCGGACGAAGGCCGAACGCAACGCCGACGGCGACTGGGTGGTCAACGGGGCCAAGGTGTGGACGTCGAACGCCCACCACAGCCACTACGCGATCACCCTGGTCCGCACCGCACCCGCCGATCCGGCCGACCGGCACGCCGGGATGAGCCAGCTGCTGGTCGACCTGTCCACCCCGGGCATCACGATCAACCCGATCCGGATCCTGGACGGCGGCCACCACTTCAACGAGGTCGTGTTCGAGGACGTCGTGATCCCCGGCGACATGCTGCTGGGGGAGGAGGGCGCCGGCTGGCACCAGGTCACCGCCGAGCTCGCCTTCGAGCGCAGCGGGCCCGAGCGCTTCCTGTCCACCTTCCCGCTGTTCGCCGAGTTCGCCCGCCGGGCGTCGTCCCCCGCCGAGCTCGCGACGCTGGGCCGGCTCTCCTCCCGGCTGCTCGCGCTGCGCCAGTTGTCGCTGCGCATCGCCGCCGCGCTGGACCGCGGCGAGCTGCCCGACATCCCTGCAGCCCTGGTCAAGGACGTGGGGACGACGTTCGAGGGCGACGTCGCCGAGGAGATCCGGAAGGTCGTCGACGTGCCTGCGTCCCTGGACTCACCCGACCCGCTCGGGCGGGCACTGGCCGAGGCGCAACTGCACTCCCCGGGCTACACGCTGCGCGGGGGCACCAACGAGATCCTCCGCGGGATCGTGGCGCGTGGGCTGGGTCTGCGATGAGCGACCAGGACCTGGTGGTCTCCACCGTCCGGGAGATCCTCGCCGGCCACGAGCCCACCCAGCTGACCCCTGACCGCCGCTGGGACGCCGACCTCTGGTCCGACCTGGCCGGGGCCGGGCTGACCGGGGTCGGGCTGCCCGAGGAGGCCGGCGGCTCCGGCGGCGAGCTGGCCGACGCGGTCGCCGTGGACGCCACCCTGGCCGCGGGCGCCGGGGCTGTACCGG
>JAOPVM010000378.1 GCA_025966215.1 Klenkia sp. | reverse complement strand
GGCGGCGGCCGGGCCGGCGTCCGCGCTGGAGGCCCCGAAGCCCACGGCGGCGACCACCGGCATCGCGAACACGATGATCAACACCCGCAGGTACTGCAGGACGGCGACCATCCGCTCGTCGGCGCCGAGCTCGCGGGCCATCACCGTGATGCCCGAGGCCCCGCCGGCGATCATCGAGAACGCCCCGGTCACCCGGGTGATGTCCTTGCGCAGCGCCATCACCTGGCCGGCGACCAGGCTGAGCACCAGGGTGCCGACGGTGACCAGCAGGACCGGCGCCCAGTCGGTGGCGATGGTCTGCAGGGTGGAGACCGAGACCAGCGCGCCGATCGAGACGCCGACCACGGCCTGCGCGCCGGTCATCCCCTGCTTCGGGAGCGCCAGCCGGCGGCGGACCAGCAGCGCCCGGCCGAGTCCGGCGAGCAGGCCGGCGAACAGCGTGGCCGAGGGCACCCCGATCAGCTCGAAGCCCGCGGTCAGCGCGCCGGCCACCGCCAGGACGGCCGCCCCGTCGAGCATCCTCCCGCGTCGTCCCCCGTCCACGGGTGACCACTCTGCCCGGTCAGCCCCCGGTGATCCGCTTGAGCTCGGCGACGTGGGCGGCGAACGCCGTCCGGCCGGGGGTGGTGAGGGACAGGCTGGTGCGCTGCCGGGAGGCGACGGTGGCCTTGCGGACCTGGACGTAGCCGGCGTCCTCGAGCTGTCTGACGTGCTTGGACAGCACCGAGTCGCTCACCCCGACCGCGTCGCGCACCGCGGCGAACTCCATCGTGTCGACCGCGGCGAGCAGGCCGCACACCTGCAACCGGGGCGGGGCGTGCACGACCTGGTCGAAGCGCGGCTCGACGGCCGTCACACGCCCTCCCGCAGTTCGCGCTGCCAGGTCCGCCCCCAGTGCCGGCTGAGCAGGGCGACGGCCAGCCCCAGGACGGCACCGGCGACGACCATGACCCAGCGGTGCCCCTGGGAGGAGAGCAGGAAGGCCGGCACCAGGACGACGAGCACCAGCGCGCCCCAGCCGAGCAGGACCGTCGCCGGGGTGTGCACCCAGACGCCGGAGCGGGCCCGGTAGACCCGGACCAGCAGGCCGAGGCCGCCGGCGAAGACCAGCAGCGCGGGCGCGGTGACCCAGGTCGAGTCCAGCGCCTGGACGGACAGGAAGCCGAACAGCAGCAGGCCGAGCGCGGCGTCGAACCACCAGGGCTGGAGCACCTTCTCGGCCAGCGCGGCCCGGTCGCGGTCCAGCGCGGCGAGGTCGGCGGCGGCCTGCTCGCGGTCGGGGCTCACTGCCCGCTCCGCAGCTGGCGCTGGTAGACCGTCGTCCACCGGTGGCTCAGGAGGGCCGCGGTCCCGCCCACGACCACCCCGGCGACCACCATGGCGAACCGCAGGTCGAAGGCCAGCTCGGCCACGAGCCCGGCCACCAGCACGATCCCGGCCAGGACACCCCAGGCACGGACCAGCCGGTCGGTCGCCGGGCCACCGCTGAAGCCGCTGATCCAGGTGCCGGTGTGCCGGGTGTAGGCAGCCATGAGCAGTCGCACCCCGACCAGGACGACCACCAGCGCCCCCAGCGTCACCCACGGGAACCCGAAGGAGCAGCTGGCGACGAACCCCGCGGTCAGCAGCCCGAGGGCCGGGTCGTACCACCACGGTTGACGCAGCCGGTCGGCCAGGGCCGTCCGGTCGGTCTGCAGCGCGGCCAGGTCGGCCGCGGCCCGGTCCCTGATCACGTTGTCGCTTTCCATGTCGGAAAGTCTGCATCGTGACTTTCCGAACCGTCAAGTGATCGGGGCCTGTCGCCCGGCGGGGGCCACGTGGTCTGATGGCCCACGAACTGCGACGGCAGTGGAGGAAGCCGGTGGGACTCCGGCGCGGTCCCGCCACTGTCAGCCCCCCGGGGCGAGCCAGGAACTCCCGCCGTCGCCTCCTGCTATCTCCGGGCGTGGACACCCGGGGAGAGGACCTCATCCGTGGTGTACCCGTTCAGCGCTGTCGTCGGGATGGACGACATGCGTCTGGCCCTCCTGCTCAACGCCGTCTCCCCGGCCGTCGGCGGTGTGCTCGTGCGCGGTGAGAAGGGCACGGCGAAGTCGACCGCCGTCCGTGCGCTGGCTGCGGTCCTGCCGCCGGTCGCCGTCGTCGCCGGGTGTCGCTTCGGCTGCGACCCGACGGACCCCGACCCGGACTGCCCGGACGGCCCGCACCCCGCCGACGGCCCGGGGGCGGCCCGCCCGGCCCGGCTGGTCGAGCTGCCGGTCGGCGCCTCGGAGGACCGGCTGGTCGGCTCGCTGGACATCGAGCGGGCGCTCACCGAGGGCGTGAAGAGCTTCGAGCCCGGACTGCTGGCGGCCGCGCACCGCGGCGTGCTCTACGTCGACGAGGTCAACCTGCTGCACGACCACCTCGTCGACCTGCTGCTCGACGCTGCGGCACTGGGCCGGGCCTACGTCGAGCGCGAGGGCGTCTCGGTGCAGCACGCTGCCCGGTTCCTGCTGGTCGGCACGATGAACCCCGAGGAGGGCGAGCTCCGCCCCCAGCTGCTGGACCGCTTCGGGCTCACCGTCGAGGTCGCCGCACCGCGCGAGCCCGAACTGCGCGCCGAGGTGGTGCGCCGCCGGTTCGCCGCCGACGCCGACCCGGCCGGGTTCTCCGCCCGCTGGGACGGCGAGGAGACCGCGCTCGCCGACCGGATCGCCGAGGCCCGCGAACGGCTGCCCCGGGTGGTGCTCGGGGACGACGCGCTGCGCCAGGTCACCGCCGTCTGCGCCGCCTTCGAGGTCGACGGGCTGCGCGCCGACATCGTCACCGCCCGCGCCGCCATCGCGCACGCCGCCTGGTCGGGCCGGGAGACCGTCACCGAGGACGACGTCCGGGTCGCCGCCCGCCTCGCGCTGCCGCACCGCCGCCGGCGCAACCCCTTCGACGCCCCCGGCCTGGACCCCGAGACCCTCGAGCAGGCCCTGGACGACGCCCGCCCCGAGGAACCCGACGACGACCCGACACCGCCGGAGGGCACGCCCCCCGAGGGCGACGGGGGCAGCCGGCCGGACGACGCCCCGGGCGGTGTGGGTACCCCTCCCGACGGATCGGGGCCCCAGGAGACGGGAGGGGAACCCCTGCCGCCGACGACGGCGCCGCACGGGGACGCCTCCGACGCGGACGCGCCGCGTCGGGAGGCCTCCCCCGCCCCCGAGCGGGCGGCCGTCGACCCGGGTGAGGCGTTCCGGGCCCGCCGGCTCGAGGTGCCCGGGATCGGCGAGGGCGTGGCCGGACGACGGTCCAAGGCCCGTAGCGACCGCGGCCGGGTGGTCGGCTCCCGGCGCCCGGAGGGGACGGTGACCCGACTGCACCTCGTCGACACCGTCGTCGCGGCCGCCCCGCACCAGCGGGCGCGTGGCCGCAGCGGCCCGGGCCTGCGGCTGCAGAAGGAGGACCTGCGGCAGGCCACGCTGGAGGGCCGCGAGGGCAACCTGGTGCTCTTCGTCGTCGACGCCTCGGGCTCGATGGGCTCGGCCGACCGGATGGCCGCGGTCAAGGGCGCCGTCCTCTCCCTGCTGATGGACGCCTACCAGCGGCGGGACAAGGTCGGCCTGGTGACCTTCCGGGGCGCCGGCGCCGAGCTCGCACTGCCGCCGACCTGGTCGGTCGAGGCCGCCGCGGCCCGGCTGACCGGCCTGCCCACCGGCGGCCGTTCCCCGGTGGCCGCGGGCCTGCTGCGGGCGCACGAGACGCTGCGCGTGGAGGCCGTCCGCGACCCCCGGCGCCGTCCGCTGCTGGTGCTGGTCACCGACGGCCGGGCCACCGGTGCCCGTGGGGTGGACCACCTCGGTGAGGCCCGCCGGGCCGCCGGGCTGCTGCGCGCCGCCGGCACCGCGGGTGTGGTCGTGGACTGCGAGGCCGGGCACGTCCGGCTGGGGCTGGCCGGCGACCTGGGTGCGCACCTGGGCGCCCGCACGCTGCGGCTGGACGAACTCG
>JAOPVM010000373.1 GCA_025966215.1 Klenkia sp. | reverse complement strand
CGACGACCGGCTCGAGCTGGACCCCGCGCTGCTGGCCGACCTGCGCGAGCACGGGCTCTTCTACGACGCCGACTCGACGGGTGCGTTCCTGCACCTCAACACCGAGGTGCTCGGCGGGCGGGTGTTCTTCGAGGTGGTCCAGCGGCTCTCCGGCTACGACGGGTACGGGGCGGTCGACTCCCCGGTCCGGATGGCGGCACACCGGCGGGCCCGGGCCGGCGGCTGACTCAGCGGGTGCGCTGCACCCGCGCCTCGTCGAACACCGGCTCCGGGGTCTCGCGCACCCGGCCGTCGGCGCCGAAGACCAGGAACCGGTCGAAGGAGCGGGCGAACCACCGGTCGTGGGTGACCGCGACGACGGTGCCGTCGAAGGCGGCCAGCGCCTGCTCCAGGGACTCGGCGCTGAGCACGTCGAGGTTGTCCGTCGGCTCGTCGAGCAGCAGCAGCGTCGCACCGGACAGCTCCAGCAGCAGCACCTGGAACCGGGCCTGCTGCCCGCCGGACAGCGCCCGGAACAGCGAGTCCCCGGCCGCGGCGAGGCCGTACCGGCGCAGCACCGCCATCGCCCGGCCCCGGTCGATGCCCGGGCGCCCGGGCTCGCCGTGCCACAGCAGGTCGGTGAGCGTGCGCTCCATCCACTCCGGGTGCGCGTGGGTCTGGGCGAAGAAGCCGGGGACGACGCGGGCACCGAGCTTCCAGCTGCCGGTGTGCGTGACCTCCTGCCCGGCCATCAGCCGCAGGAAGTGCGACTTGCCCGCCCCGTTGGAGCCCAGCACCGCGACCCGGTCGCCGTAGTCCAGCTCGACGTCGAAGGGCTGCATCAGCCCGGTGAGCTCGAGGTCCTCGGCGACCAGCACCCGCACGCCGGTGCGGCCGCCCTTGAGCCGCATCGCCACCTCCTGCTGCGGTGGGCGCTCCGGGGGCGGCCCGGCCGCCTCGAACTTGGCCAGCCGGGTCTGCATCGCGTGGTACCGGTTGGCCATGTCCGGGGAGTTGGCGGCCTGCTGCTGCATGGTGCGGGTGAGGTCGACCAGCCGCTGGTGCTCCTCCTCCCAGCGCAGCCTCAGCTCGGCCATCCGCTGGTGCCGGGCGTCCCGGGCCGCCGGGTAGGCCGCCCAGCTGCCGCCGTGCACCCACGCCGTCCCGCCCTCCACGGTGACCACCCGGGTGGCGACGGTGTCCAGCAGCTCCCGGTCGTGGCTGACGAACAGCACGGTCTTGCGGGTCTCCCGCAGCCGCTCCTCCAGCCAGCGCTTGCCCGGCACGTCGAGGTAGTTGTCCGGCTCGTCCAGCAGCAGCACCTGGTCGGGGCCGCGCAGCAGGCACTCCAGGGCCAGCCGCTTCTGCTCGCCACCGGACAGCGTCTGCAGCTCGCGGTACTTGCACTGCTCGTAGGGCACGCCGAGGGCGGCGACGGTGACGGTGTCCCAGGTGACCTCGACGTCGTAGCCGCCGACGTCCCCCCAGGTGCCCAGCGCGTTCGCGTAGGCCATCTGGGTGGGCTCGTCGTCGGCCTCCATCATGGCCAGCTCGGCGGCCTCGACGGCGTGCCAGGCGGCGCTGACCGCCGGCGGGGCGAGGTCGACGAGGAACTGCTGGACGCTCGTGGCGTCGCGGACCGACCCGATGAACTGGCGCATCACGCCCAGCCCGCCGACCAGCGCGACCGAGCCCGCGTCCGGGGTCAGGTCCCCGGTGATGATCCGCAGCAGGGTGGTCTTGCCGGCGCCGTTCTCCCCGACCAGCGCGGCGACGGCGCCGTCCCCGACCCGGAAGGAGACGTCGTCCAGCAGGACCCGTCCGTCGGGCAGGGTGAACCGGATCCCGGTGACGTCGACGTATCCCACGCCGTCCAGTGTCCCGGACGGCGGGGCGGGGTCAGGACAGCAGGATCGAGAACACCACGGCGCCGGCGGCCAGCACCATCGCCAGGACGACGATGCCGGCCACCCAGCGCTGACGGTCCCGGTTCATCACGCCAGGACCGTACCGGGATCAGACCGTGGCGGCGGGCTGGAAGTCCGTCGGGGCGAAGCCGGCGGCGGCCTCCATCTCGCGCACCAGCGGCAGCACCTTCGCACCGAAGTACTCGATCTCCTCCTGGAAGTGCAGGAACCCGCAGAGGAAGAGGTCGACCCCGTGCCGGCGGAACTCCACGATCCGCTCGGCGATCTGCTCCGGGGTGCCGATCAGGTTGGTCTTGAAGCCGTCGTTGTACTGGACCAGGTCCTCGAAGGAGGAGTCGGCCCACATGCCCTTCTTGTCCCCGGTGGAGCTGCCGGCCTGCTGGACGGCGTCCCGGAACCCCTCGACCGCGGGCTTGTTCGCCTTGGCCACGATCTCGCGCAGGGTGTCGTGTGCCTCGGCCTCGGTGTCCCGGGCGATCACGAAGCCGTTGAGCCCGAACCGGACGCGGCGGCCCAGCGGGTCGGCCACGGCGCGCACGTCGCGGATCTGCTCGTCGATGCCGGCCAGGTCCTTGCCGTTGGAGAAGTACCAGTCCGAGACGCGGCCGGCCATCGCCCGGGCGGCCGTGGAGTTGCCGCCCTGGAAGATCTCCGGGTGCGGCCGGCCCGGGATGGTGAGCGGCTTGGGCTTCAGGTCGAAGTCCCGGAACCGGTAGAAGTCCCCGCCGAGGGTGTAGCCCTCCTCGGTCCAGATGCCGCGCAGGGCGGAGATGAACTCCTCGGAGCGGCGGTAGCGCTCGTCGTGCTCGAGCCACGGCTCGCCCATCGCGGTGAACTCGCCCTTGAACCAGCCCGAGACGACGTTCACCGCGAACCGGCCGTTGCTCATGATGTCGGCGGTGGCGCCCAGCTTGGCCAGCACACCGGGCTGCCACATGCCGGGGTGGACGGCGGCGATGAGCTTGATCCGCTCGGTGGCCAGCAGCAGCCCGAGGGAGAAGGACACCGACTCGTGCTGGAACTCGGCGCTGTAGCTGGACATGTAGCGCACCTGGGAGAGGGCGTACTCGAAGCCCACCGCCTCGGCGGTCCGGGCGAGCTTCTTGTTGTAGTCGAAGCCCCAGTCGGTGCGCTGCTCGATGGTCGAGGTGACCAGGCCGCCGCTGACGTTGGGGACCCAGTAGGCGAACTTCGCGGCAGCGAGCTCGTCGGCCGGGCTGGTGGGTGCGCTCATTGCAGGGGTGTCCTCGGGGAGGTGGGGGACGTGCGGGGCGGGTCCGGGAGCGAACGCTCAGCGCGGACAGGCAGAGGTGCAGACCAGCGCGAAGTCGATGACGCGGCGGCGCGTCAGCTCGCAGGTGGGCACGGGTCGAGGAAACCACACCGGCCTGGTGGTCTTCACCCCGAGACGGGTCGGGTTCCCCACAGCAGGGTGTCCAGCGCGGTCCCCGCCGGGGTCTCCCGGGGCAGCTGTTCGAGCCGGCCGACGTCCAGCAGGGCGGCCACCGGGGCGAGTCGCTCGACCGAGTGCAGGATCGCGGTGTCCTGCGGTCCGCCGACGCCGTGCGCCACGTTGTCCACGTCGTGGCCGAGCACCAGCAGCCGACCGCCGGGCCGCAGCCACCCGACGGCCCGGGTGAGGAGCTCGACCGTCTCGGGCTCGGGCAGGTGCAGGTAGACGACGAGGACCAGGTCGCAGCTGGCCTCGGCCGTGGTCCACGTGGTGGCGTCGGCGACCACCCACGTGACGTCGTCCCCGTGCCCGGTGGCCCGGCCGCGGTCCAGGCCGAC
>JAOPVM010000367.1 GCA_025966215.1 Klenkia sp. | reverse complement strand
GGTGGCGGCCCGGTCACCGGGCGGCGGCGGACGGCGGGTGAGCGCCACCAGCCCGGAGTCGACGTTGGGCACCGGCCAGAACACCGGCCGGCCGACGGCGCCCGCGCGCCTGACGTCGGCGTACCAGGCGGCCTTCACGCTGGGCACGCCGTAGGCGTCGCTGCCCGGCGCGGCGGCGAGCCGGTCGGCGACCTCGAGCTGGAAGAGCACCAGGTCCGTCCGGATGGACGGCAGGCGCTCGAGCAGGTGCAGAAGCACCGGCACCGAGATGTTGTAGGGCAGGTTCGCCACCAGCGCGGTGGGCGCCGGGCCGGGCAGGTCGGTGAGCCGCAGCGCGTCGGCGGTGACGACGCTCAACCGGTCGGCCAGGTGCGGGGTGCGCTCGGCGACGGTGACCGGCAACAGGTCTGCCAGCCGCTGGTCGATCTCCACGGCGGTGACGTGCGCGGCGGCCGACAGCAGACCCAGGGTCAACGAGCCCAGGCCGGGACCCACCTCCAGGACGACGTCGTCCTCGCGCAGGTCTGCCGTCCGCACGATGCGACGGATGGTGTTCGCGTCGTGCAGGAAGTTCTGCCCGAGCTGCTTGGTCGGACGCAGGTCGAGCTGCTGGGCCAGGCTGCGGATCGCAGCCGGGCCCAGCAGCCCGTCACCGACGTCGGGGGTGGCGCTCAGCGGGTGACCGTCAGAGCAGACGGCCGCAGGACGGCCACGGCGAGGCACCGCGGGCAGCGTACGTGCGCTCACCGACGGCGATCTGCTGCTCGCGGGTGGCCAGGTCCGGCCGCGACGCGAAGTCCTGGCCGCCGTAGGCGTTCCAGGTGCTGATGTTGTACTGCAGCCCGCCGTAGTAGCCGTTGCCGGTGTTGATGGACCAGTTGCCACCGGCCTCGCAGCGGGCCAGGGCGTCCCAGTCCAGTCCACCGCTGGACGCCGGCGGGGCGGCACCGGTGTTGCCACCGCCCGAGCTGCTGGTGGAGGACGAGGGCGCCGGGGCGGCCACCGGGGCCTCCCTCGTGCCGACGCTGACCTGCTCGGCGACGGGCTCGAGGGTGACGGTGTCGCTGGCCACCACGCGGCCGGTCTCGACCCCGTCGGTGACCGTGACGGTGTAGGTGACGGTCCGCTCGCCGGCGACGCCCTCGGTGGTGACCGTCTCCGCACCCTCGGGGGCGGCCGGGTCCTCGGTCTCGACGGTCTCGAACTCGATCGGCTGGGTCTCGGTGACCTCGCTGACCTGCACCCGGAACACCTGCAGGACCATCCGGTCCATCAGCGGGGTGGTCGGGTAGAGCGTCATCCGGTCGGTCTCACCCAGGGTCAGGCCCTGCTCGCCGAGCAGGTCACCGGCGGTCGCCGAGGTGGTCGTGACGCTCTGCGTGGCGCCGTCGGCGACGACCGTGATCGTCTTGGGCGTGGTGACCTCCAGGGCCATCCCGTCCAGGGGCAGGCGCTCGCTGCGCGAGGCCGAGAGCACGTAGCCCTCCTCGCGCATGCCGAGCTGCTCCAGCGCCTCCTCCACCGACAGCGCGGTGGTGACGAGCTCGCGGCTCACGCCGTCGACGGTCAGTTGCAGCGGGCGGGCGCGGTTCAGCACGACGGTGTCGCCGTCGTCCACGGCCGCGTCGGTGCCGGGCAGGACGACGTCGTCGGCGGAGACCTGCAGGCCCTCGTCGGAGAGCAGCTCGCCGGCCGTGGAGGCGTAGGTGTCGACCTCTCGGGACTCGCCGTCCACGGTGAGGGTCACCGACTTCTGGGCGAGGACGTAGGCGAACGAGCCGCCGAGGAGGCCCACGAGCACGAGGGCGAAGAGGGAGAGCTTCAGGGAGCGGCGCACAACACATCCACGGGTCACGGGGCCCGGGCAGGGGAACTCCGGACGGCAGCCGGAACGGTCACCGTGGGAACGGCGACCGCATCTGACTGTGTCCGACGGGAGCGTCCGGGGGTCTCCCGAGGCGCCGTCCGAGGTGTTCCCCACCCCGACTGGTCGGTCACGACACGATAACGAACCTGGAACGGAAGGCAATGGTGCGACCGCAGGAAAGCAGGTCGACGAGTCGACTCCCAGTCGCCACGCCGACACCACGCGTCACGACCGCGCAGGTGACGGGCGGGGTGGTGGGATCAGGCGGCCACCGGGCCTGTGAGCAGACCCACGGCGGGCCGGGGGCTCAGCCGGCCAGCGCGGGCTCGGTGTGCCGCACGGGCTCGAGCCAGGTGAAGAGGAACACGGCGACGGCGACGCCCGCCGTCAGCGCGGAGAACCCCCCGGCCACCAGGGCCACCGGGAGCAGGTCGAACCCGTCGGTGGCGCGGTCGCCCAGGCCCAGTCCCGCGACGAGCAGGAGCACGCCCAGCGGCAGCAGCGCCAGCACGCTCACCGCGGCGGTGACCAGGTGCGCGGTCCAGGTGCGCAGTGCCTCGTCGACCGGGACGTCGGCACCCTCGGCGGGCAGCGCACGCACCAGCACGCGCAGCAGGGCGGTCTCGGCCAACAGCCACACGACGACCGGCACGCCGACGGCGACCGCGGCGACGGGACCGTCCAGGTCCCCGGACCGCCAGAGGGCACCGGCCGCGAGGACCTCACCGAGCACGGCGGCCCGCATCGCCCACAGCAGCCAGGGCGAGACCTGCTCGGACCGTCGGGGCCGACGGGCCGGTGCGGAGACCGCCCACCGCGGGCGGGGACGGGTGGCCTCGGCCAGGACGACACCGGCGAGCAGGCCGACGACCAGGGCGGGCAGCCACAGGAAGACCGACGCCTCGGCGAACAGCACCACGCTGGCGACGACGGCGACCAGGCCGAGACCGAACCCGAGCTGACGCAGCCGGCGGCCGTGCCGGGCCTGCCGGGCGAGCACCGCGGCGCCGGCCTCGGACGGCGGGACGAGCTCGACCCCCCCGGCGGCCACGGCTCGCCGGTCGGCCGCGCGCGCCCAGCCCCGGGCGAGCAGCCCGGCGGGCACCATCACGGCGATGAAGAGCACGACGGCGATGAGGCGACCCACGGCCTCAGTGTCCCCCTGCGCGCCACCGGACCGCCAACGCGCAGTGACGGAACGGCCTTCACCAGGGACCGAAGACGCGCTCCGCGGTCGTCGTGAGGGCCTGACACAGCCGGTCCAGCTCCACCCCGGTGGTCTCGGCCAGCGCCCGCACGGTCAGCGGGACCAGCCGGGAGCCGTTGGGCCGCCCGCGGTGCGGGACCGGGGTCAGGAACGGGCTGTCGGTCTCCACGAGCAGCTGGTCCAGCGGGGCCATCGCGGCGGCCTCCCGCAGGTCGCCGGCGTTGGCGAACGTCAGCGTGCCGGCGAAGGACAGCACCGCGCCCCGGTCCAGGCACTGCCGGGCGAAGGCGGCGTCACCGGAGAAGCAGTGGAAGACGGTGTGCTCGGGCAGGCCCTCGTCGTCCAGCACCCGGAGCACCTCGGCGTGGGCGTCCCGGTCGTGGATGACCAGCGCGATGCCGTGCCGCTTGGCGATCCCGATGTGCGCCCGGAACGAGGCCTCCTGGGCCGCCCACCCCTCGGGCCCGGTGCGGAAGCGGTCCAGGCCGGTCTCCCCCACCGCCCGCACCCTGGGCTGCGCGGCCAACCGGTCGATCTCGGC
>JAOPVM010000327.1 GCA_025966215.1 Klenkia sp. | reverse complement strand
CGGAGAGCGCCGAGGCCGACGAGCTGATGGCCGAGCGCCGGGCCGACGTCGACGCCGCCGGCGGCCAGGACGCCCCGCCGCCGGTCGACCCCGAGCAGGCCGCGCTGCAGCTCCTGCGCACCCAGCTCGGTGCCCACCCCATCGACAGCTGAGGACGACGGACCCCCTCGCCGGGGAGCGAGGGGGTCGGTCCTCAGTGCGCCATGACCGGCGCGGACTCCGGGTCGCGCTGGACCGCGCCGTGCGGCAGGAGCAGGCCGCAGATCACCGCGCCGGCGGCGAAGATGCCGGCCGACCAGGCGAAGACGGTCGTGTAGCTGGAGACCGAGGCCTGCAGCAGGGCGGCCGGGTCGCCGGGGTCGACGCCGACCAGGGCGTCGGTGGCGGCGGCCGCGGCCAGGGCGCTGAGCACCGCGGTCGCGATCGAGCCACCGATCTGCTGGAAGGTGTTCACCGCGGCCGAGGCGACCCCGGCGTCGTCGGCCCGCACCCCGAGGGTCGCGGCGGCGAAGGCAGGGGCGATGACCAGCCCGATGCCCAGGCCCACGACGACCAGGCCGGGGAAGACGTGGGTCCAGTAGCCGCTGTCCACCCCGAGCGTGGTGAAGATCCCCATGCCGACCGCCCCGACGGCGAAGCCCAGGGCGACGGGCACCTTGACCCCGACCCGGGCGACGATCGCCGGTGAGGTCTGGGCGGCGATGGTCAGCGCGACGATCATCGGCAGGAACGCGACGCCGGTGGGCAGCGGCTCGTAGCCCAGCACCTGGGTCAGGTAGTAGGTGAGGAAGAGGAACACGCCGAACATGCCGGCCCCGACCAGTCCGACGGCGACGAACGCGCCGCCACGGGCGCGGTCGGTGACCACCCGCATGGGCAGCAGCGGGTGGTCGACCCGGGTCTCGACGACGACGAAGGCGATCAGCAGCACGATGCCGGCGGCGATGAAGCCCAGCGTGGTGCCCGAGGTCCAGCCGTCGGTCTCCGCGCTGGCCAGCCCGTAGACCAGGGACACCAGGCCGGCGACGCTGAGCAGCGCGCCGGGGACGTCCAGGCCGGGGGCGTCGGCGGCGCGGGAGCCGCGGCGGGGCAGGAAGAGCAGGGCACCGACGACGGCGGCGATCGCGATCGGGATGTTGACGTAGAGGCACCAGCGCCAGGACAGGTACTCGGTCAGCGCGCCACCGAGGATCAGCCCGATCGCACCGCCGGCACCGGAGATCGCGCCGAAGACGGCGAAGGCCCGGCCGCGCTCGCGGCCGTCGGTGAAGGTGACGGTCAGCAGCGAGAGGGCGGCGGGGGCCAGCAGGGCACCGAAGACGCCCTGGGCGCCGCGGGCGGCGACGAGCACGCCGAACCCGTCGGCCGCGCCACCGACGGCCGAGGCCACCGCGAACCCGACCAGCCCGACGAGGAAGACCGGCTTGCGGCCGACGAGGTCGGCGAGGCGTCCGCCGACCAGGAGCAGGGAGCCGAAGGCCAGCGCGTAGGCGGTGACGATCCACTGCCGGGAGTCGTTGCCGAAGCCCAGGTCGGCCTGGGCGGTGGGCAGGGCGATGTTCACGATGGTCGCGTCCAGGACGACCATCAGCTGGGCGAGGGCGACGACGCCGAGCACCAGCCAGCGGCGGCGGTCGCTGCCCTCGGTGGCCGGGGTCGCGCCGGGCGGAGTCGCCTCCGGGCCGGTGCGGGTGGTGCTGGTCATGCGTCCTCCGTGGAAGTGGAAAGGCTGTTCCGTTTCGGTCGAGACGGTAGCAAGGAAAACGGAGAGGTTGTTCCGCTTCGGCTACGATGTCGTCATGTCCTCCGTCACGCCGGCTGCGCGCCCGCTGCGGCGCGACGCCGAGCGCAACCGGCTGCGGATCCTCGAGGCCGCCCGGGAGGTCTACGCCGACCGCGGCCTGACCGCGGGCTTCGACGAGATCGCCCGGGTCGCCGGGGTGGGGGTGGGCACGGTCTACCGGCGCTTCCCCGACCGGGCCGACCTGGTCGAGGCGCTCTTCGACCAGCAGGTCGATGACGTCGTCGCCCGGGTGGAGGCCGCCGCCGACCACGAGGACGCGTGGGAGGGGCTGTGTGCCTTCGCCCGCTGGGGCGTGCAGACCCAGGCGGCCGACCGTGGGCTCGCCCAGGTGCTGTCCTCGGCCGGGCACGGGCACGACCGGGTCGCCGCCGGGCGGGACCGGATCGAGCCGGCCGTCCGGGCGCTGGTGCGCCGGGCCCAGCAGGCCGGGGCGCTGCGGCCCGACGTCACCGAGCTCGACCTGGGCATGACGGTGGCGATGATCAGCCGGATCGGTGGCGTCGCCGACCAGGACCTCCGCGAGCGCTTCCTCACCCTGGCCCTCGACGGGCTGGCGGTGCGCCGCGACGGCCCGAGCGCGCTGCCGGCCCGACGGCCCTCCCAGCACGACCTGGGCTGCGTCGCCGAGCTCGCGCGCCCCGCCCGCTGACCCGTCCTCGGCCACGGTGGTCGGCGGAGCTGATCGACGCCGGAGGGGGAGCGTCGGACCCACCCCCTACCCTCGGGGCATGCAACCCGGTGGAGCCCCCGACATGCAGCAGATCCTCAAGCAGGCCCAGCAGATGCAGCAGCAGCTCGCGGCCGCGCAGGAGGAGCTCGCCCAGGCCGAGGTCACCGGCACGGCCGGCGGCGGCATGGTCTCGGCGACGATGACCGGCAGCGGGGAGCTGACCGCGATCACCATCAGCAGGGACGCCGTCGACCCCGACGACGTCGAGACGCTGCAGGACCTCGTCGTCGCCGCCGTGCGCGACGCCAACCGCGCCGCCGGTGAGCTCACCCAGGCGACCATGGGCCCGCTGGCCGGGGGCATGGGCGGGATGGGCCTGCCCGGCTTCTGAGCCACCGCACCACGAGCACCACCCGACGAGCGCAGGAGCACCCGTGTACGAAGGCGCCGGCCAGGACCTCATCGACGAGCTGGGTCGGCGGCCCGGCGTCGGCCCCACGAGCGCGCAGCGGATCGCCTTCCACCTGCTGGCCGCGGACGCCACCGACGTCGGCCGGCTGGTCGCGGCGTTGCAGCGCGTGCAGGCCGAGGTCCGGTTCTGCGTGACCTGCTTCAACGTGGCCGAGGGCGAGCAGTGCCGCATCTGCCGCGACCCGCGGCGCACCCTCGACGTCATCTGCGTGGTCGAGGAGCCCAAGGACGTGGTGGCCATCGAGCGCACCCGGGAGTTCCGCGGCCGGTACCACGTGCTCGGTGGGGCGATCAGCCCGATCGAGGGCATCGGCCCCGACGACCTGCGGGTCAAGGAGCTGATGACCCGGCTGATGGACGGCTCGGTCACCGAGCTGATCATCGCCACCGACCCCAACCTCGAGGGCGAGGCGACCGCGGCCTACCTGGCCCGGTTGATCAGCCCGATGGGCATGGCGGTCTCCCGACTGGCCAGCGGCCTGCCGGTGGGCGGGGACCTGGAGTACGCCGACGAGGTCACCCTGGGGCGCGCGTTCGAGGGCCGCCGGCGGGTCTAGGCCCAGGCCAGCGAGCTGCGGGTCGCCCAGTAGGCCGCCGGCTCCTCGGCGAGGTCGGGCAGGTCGACGGTGAGCCCCCGGGCCTCGGCGTTGGAACGCAGCTGCTCGACGGTCACCGCACCGCTGAGGACGACGTCGACCCAGGGCTGGGCCAGCACCGCGGCCAGGGCCGCCGCGTCGGGGGTCACCCCGGCGCCGGCCGCCGCGGCGCGCACGGGGGAGTCGACGGGCAGTCCGCGGTCGGTGAGCCGCCCGTTGGCCACGCCCTCCTTGACCACCACCCGCAACCCCGACCCGTGCGCCTCGGCCAGCGCCGGGCCGGCCGAGGTCTCCAGCAGGTTCCAGGTGCTCTGCACGGTGCCGAACAACCGGGCGCCGTCGACCTCGAGCGCCGTCCCACGGCGCACCGCCTCGGCCTGGGCCGGCCCGGAGGTGGAGAAGCCCAGCTCGGTGCCGGCGTCGCGCAGCGTGGCCAGCCGGTGCAGGAGGGCGTCGTCGTCCCAGAGCGGGCTGTCGGCGGTCAGCGAGTGCACCTGGTAGAGCCGCAGCCGGTCGCCGAGCAGGGCCTGCGTCTGGCCCCACTGGCGCTCCAGGGTGGGCAGGTCGTGCGTCTTGACCTCGTCGGCGTCGACCGCCGGGTCCTCGGCGGTGTAGGTGTAGCCCCACTTGCTGGCCACGAACGGGTCGTCGTCCCGGCCGTGCAGCCACGAGGCGAGGAACTCCTCGGCCCGGCCGTAGGACCGGGCGGTGTCCAGGTGGGTGACCCCGAGGTCGCTGGCGGCGCCCAGCAGCTCGTGCGCGCGGGCCTGCAGGACGGCGGGGGAGCGATCGGCGGGCAGGTCGGCCGACCGGCCCAGGGTGATGTAGGCGGGGCGACCGACCGCGGCCAGGCCGAGTCCCAGGACGGCGCTCACCCGGTCATCCTGCCCCGTGTCCCGGTGACCCACGTCATTGCCCCGGCGAAGGGCCGGGGTTGGTCTCGATCCGGTGACGATCACCCGGGCGGGTCACACGAGTGTCACAGGCGGGGCTTAACGTCCCGTTCGCCGTCAGGACGTCCTCTCGTCCTCGGTCCGTCCCGCATCAGCTCATCCGGCCCGCTCGGGCCGAGAAGGCAGGTCTTCCGCGATGCACCGTCGCCCCACACGTGTGTTGGCCGTCTCGGCCGCCACCCTCACCGCTCTGTCGATGGCGGCCTGTGCCTCCAGCGACCGGGAGGAGACCAGCGCCGGGGGCGGTGAGTCGTCCGGGGGCACCTTCGTCTTCGGCGCGGCCGGCGACCCGACGATGTTCGACCCGGCCTTCGCCACCGACGGCGAGTCCTTCCGGGTCACCCGGCAGATCTACGAGGGCCTGCTGACCAACGTGGAGGGCTCTGCGGACCTCGCGCCGGCCCTGGCCGAGAGCTACGAGGCCTCCGAGGACGGGCTGACGTACACCTTCGACCTGCGCGACGACGTGACGTTCCACGACGGGACGCCGTTCGACGCCGAGGCCGTCTGCTTCAACTTCGAGCGCTGGTACAACTTCGAGGGCCTGGCGGCCAGCCCCGCGGCCTCGGAGTACTACCAGAACAACTTCGGCGGGTTCGCCAGCACGCCCGACGTCCCCAGCCTGTACGCCGGCTGCGAGGCCACCGACGAGTTCACCGCGCAGGTGCAGATCAGCCAGGTCACCAGCCGCTTCCCGGCTGTCCTGGCGCTGCCCTCGTTCGCCATGCAGAGCCCCGAGGCCCTCGAGCAGTACGACGCCGACGAGCTCGGTGGCAACGGCGATGCGCTGACCTACACCGAGTACGCCCTCGAGCACCCGACCGGCACCGGGCCCTTCCGGTTCGACAGCTGGGACCAGGGCAACGGCGAGGTCACCATCGTGGCCAACGAGGACTACTGGGGCGACGCCCCCGGGGTCTCCGAGATCGTCTTCCGCTCCATCGCCGACGGCAACACCCGCCGCCAGGAGCTGCAGGCCGGCTCGATCGACGGCTACGACCTCGTCGCCCCCGCGGACTACCAGACGCTGCAGGACGGCGGGTTCCAGGTGCTGCCCCGCGACCCGTTCAACATCCTGTACCTGGGCATGAACGGCGGGAACGTCGAGGGCACCAACGCCAACCCGGCCCTGCAGGACATCCGGGTGCGGCAGGCCATCGCGCACGCCATCGACCGGGAGACCATCGTCAACTCGCTGCTCCCCGAGGGCGCCGAGGAGGCCATCGAGTTCGTGCCGCCGGCCGTCGACGGGTGGACCGAGGACGTCACCACCTACGACTACGACCCCGACCTGTCGCGTCAGCTGCTCACCGAGGCCGGTGCGCTGAACACCACGCTGCGCTTCTACTACCCGACCGACGTCAGCCGGCCCTACCTGCCCGACCCGGCCGCCATGTTCGAGGTCATCAGCCAGAACCTGACCGACGCCGGCTTCACCATCGAGCCCGTCTCGCTGCCGTGGAACCCGGACTACCTCGACGCGGTCAGCGCCGGGCAGGCCGACCTCCACCTGCTGGGCTGGACCGGTGACTACAACGACGCCTACAACTTCATCGGCACGTTCTTCGCCGACGCCGGTGGTGGGCAGATGAAGGCCGAGTTCGGCGGCTGGTCGGACCAGGCGGTCTTCGACGCGCTGGCCGCCGGTGACGCCGAGCCCGACATCGACGCCCGCGGCGAGCTCTACGCCGAGGCCAACGCGGCCATCATGGACTTCCTCCCGGCGGTCCCGGTCTCGCACAGCCCCAACGCGCTCGTCGTCGCCGACGACGTCGAGGGTCTGGTCCCCAGCCCGCTGTCGGCGGAGGACTTCTCCACCGTCACGATCGGCAACTGACCCACCCCTCCGGCCGGTGCCCCCTCCGCGGGGGTGCCGGCCGGAGGTCCGTCCGGAGCCCGATCCCGCACCGACCCGAGAGGCTGACCGACGCGTGCTGCGCTTCATCGTCCGCCGGCTCCTGCAGCTGATCCCGATCCTGCTGGGGCTGTCGATCCTGCTCTTCGCGTGGCTGCGGGCCCTGCCCGGTGGCCCCGCGCTCGCCGCCCTCGGTGAGCGGGCCACCCCGCAGCGCATCGCCGAGTACAACGAGGCCTTCGGGCTCAACGAGCCGGTCTACGTCCAGTACCTCAAGTTCCTGGGCCGCGCCGTCCAGCTGGACTTCGGCACCTCGGCCCGCACCGGCCAGTCGGTCACCTCGGAGTTCTTCCTCCGCTTCCCCGGCACCATCGAGCTGACCCTCTTCGCGATGGCCTTCGCCATCGGCGTCGGCATCCCGCTGGGCTACCTGGCCGCCAAGAAGCACGGCGGCTTCGTCGACAACGCCTCGGTCATCGGCTCGCTGCTCGGGGTCACCATCCCGGTCTTCTTCCTGGCCTACCTGCTGCGCCTGGTGTTCGCCGTCGAGCTGGGCTGGCTGCCCGGCTCCGGCCGCCAGGACGTCCGCATCGACGCCACCCACATCACCAACTTCTACGTCCTGGACGGCCTGCTCACCCGGGAGTGGGACGCCGCCTGGGACGCCCTGACCCACCTGGTGCTGCCCGGCGTCGCGCTGGGCACCATCCCGCTGGCGATCATCGTGCGGATCACCCGCGCGGCGGTCCTGGACGTGGTGAACGAGGACTACGTGCGGACGGCGAACGCCAAGGGACTGGCCACGACGACGGTGCGCAACCGGCACGTCGTCCGCAACGCCCTGCTCCCGGTCTCCACCACCATCGGGCTGCAGACCGGCCTGCTGCTGAGCGGGGCCGTGCTCACCGAGACCGTCTTCGCCTTCGGTGGGGTGGGTTCAGCGTTGCGGCAGGCGATCAGCGACCGCGACTACGCCCTGCTGCAGGGCTTCATCCTCATCCTGGCGGTGGTCTACGTGCTGGTGAACCTGCTGGTCGACGTCTCCTACGGGCTGCTCGACCCCCGGGTGCGCACCCGATGAGCGCCCCGACCGCCGCCCCGGCCGCTGCCCCCGGCGGGCGCCGCCGGGAGAAGATCGACGAGCTGGCCGCCCGGGCCGGTGCGCTGTCGGCCGGTGCCGGTGGCGAGTCGCTGTTCCGCAGCGCGGTCCGTCGGCTGCGCCGCGACCCGGTGGCGATCATCGGCGCGGTCATCGTGGTCGTGTTCCTGGTCGTGGCGATCCTGGCGCCGTTCCTCGCGCCCCGGGACCCCTACGCCCAGACGCTGTTGTCGGAGGTCCGGCAGGGCTCCATCCCCGGCGCCCGCGAGGGCTTCCCACTGGGCGTTGACCAGCTGGGCCGCGACGTGCTGTCCCGGCTGATCGTCGGCTCCCGGCAGTCCCTGGTGATCGGCGTCGTCTCCACCGTGCTCGGTGCGGCCGTCGGCATGGTGCTGGGCATCCTGGCCGGCGGGCTGGGCGGCAGGGTCGACACGATCGTCATGCGGTTCGTCGACATCCTGCTGTCCATCCCCGGTCTGCTGATGGCGATCAGCGTCTCGGTGCTGCTGGGGGCCAACCAGCTGTCGCTGATGATCGCCATCGCGGTCACCCAGGTGCCGGTGTTCGCCCGGCTGCTGCGCGGGTCGATGCTCGTCCAGCGGGACAGCGACTACGCCCTGGCCGCCCGCGCGCTGGGCGTCAAGCGCCGGAAGATCGTGCTGGGCCACGTGCTGCCCAACTCGCTGTCCCCGGTGATCGTGCAGGCCACGCTGTCGCTGGCCACGGCGATCATCGAGGCCGCGGCGCTGAGCTTCCTGGGCCTCGGTGACCCCGACATCAGCCGGCCCGAGTGGGGAGCCATGCTCGCCAGCGCCCAGTCCGTGCTGTCGGTCCGCCCGGAGCTGGCGGTCTACCCGGCGCTGTGCATCATCGTGGTCGCGCTCGGCTTCACCCTGCTCGGGGAGTCGCTGCGCGAGGCCCTCGACCCCAAGTTCCGGCGGTGAGCGGCGTGCAGGTGCCCCAGACACCCGTGCTCGAGGTCGAGGACCTCCGGGTCCGGTTCCAGCGGCGCGGTGAGCCCGCCACCCTGGCGGTCGACGGCGTCAGCTTCGCCGTCGCCCCCGGGGAGACCGTCGGGCTGGTCGGGGAGTCCGGCTGCGGCAAGTCGGTCACCTCGCTGGCCACCATGGGCCTGCTCCCGAAGCGGGGTGTGCAGGTCAGCGGTTCGGTGCGGCTCGACGGCCAGGAGCTGCTCGGCGCCGGCGACCGCACGCTGCGCAGGCTGCGCGGCAAGGACATGGCGATGGTCTTCCAGGACCCGCTGTCCTCGCTGAACCCGACGGTCACCATCGGCGTGCAGGTCACCGAGGTGCTCGCCGCGCACCGCGGGATGAAGGGCGACGCCGCGAGGACCGAGGCGGTCGACCTGCTCGACCGGGTCGGCATCCCCGACCCGCGGCGCCGGCTGGGGGAGTACCCGCACCAGCTGTCCGGTGGCATGCGCCAGCGTGCGTTGATCGCGATGGCGCTGGCCTGCTCGCCGCGGCTGCTCATCGCCGACGAGCCGACCACCGCCCTCGACGTGACCATCCAGGCGCAGATCCTGGAGCTGCTGCGCGACCTGGTGCAGGGCTCGGGGACGGCGCTGGTGATGATCACCCACGACCTCGGCGTCGTCGCCGGGCTGTGCGACCGGGTGCACGTCATGTACGCCGGCCGGATCATCGAGACCGCCGAGCGGCGCGACCTCTTCGCCCGCCCGCGGCACCCCTACACCGGCGGGCTGCTCCACTCGGTGCCCCGGCTGGACAGCGGCCGCGGCACCCCGCTGACCCCCATCCGGGGCTCGGCCCGCGACACCATCCCGTGGGCGCAGGGCTGCGCGTTCGCCCCCCGCTGCGACGTGGCCGAGGACGACTGCCTGGTCGAGGTGTCCGGCAGCGAGGTCGAGCTGGTGCCCGACGGCGGCACCCGCGAGCTGCGCTGCCGGCACCCGCTCACCCCCGCCACCCAGACCGCAGGAGCCCCCTCGTGACCGCCGCCGCCGGACCCCTGCTGCGGGTCGAGGGCCTGAAGGTGCACTTCCCGATCAAGCGCGGGGTCTTCATCGACCGCACGATCGGGCACGTCAAGGCCGTCGACGGCGTGGACCTGTCCATCGAGCGGGGGACGACGTACGGCCTGGTCGGGGAGTCCGGCTGCGGCAAGTCGACCCTGGGCCGGGCGATCCTCCGGCTGGAGGAGCCCACCGCCGGTCAGGTCTGGTTCGACGGGGTGGACGTCGCCTCGCTCGAGCCCGAGCCGCTGCGGCACATGCGCCGCCGGATGCAGATGGTCTTCCAGGACCCGTTGGGCTCCCTGGACCCCCGGCAGGACGTCGAGTCGTTGCTCGCCGAGCCGCTCAAGGCGCACGGCCTGGGCGGGGACAAGGCCGCGATCTCCACCCGGCTGCGCGAGCTGCTGGACGCCGTCGGGCTGCCCTCGGCGGCCCTGCGCCGCTACCCGCACGAGTTCTCCGGCGGCCAGCGTCAGCGGATCGGGATCGCCCGGGCCATCACCGTCGAACCCGACCTGCTGATCGCCGACGAGCCGGTGTCGGCGCTGGACGTCTCGGTGCAGGCCCAGGTGCTCAACCTGCTGGAGGAGCTGCAGGACAGGCTCGGGCTGACCTACCTGGTGATCGCACACGACCTCGCCGTCGTCCGGCACATCTCCGACACCGTCGGGGTCATGTACCTGGGCTCGCTGGTCGAGCAGGCGCCCGCCGACTCGCTCTACGAGCAGCCGCTGCACCCCTACACCCGGTCGCTGATGAGCGCGGTCCCGGTCCCCGACCCGGTCGTGGAGGACAGCCGCGAGCGGATCCTGCTGTCCGGCGACCTGCCCTCGCCGGCGAACCCGCCCGCGGGCTGCCGGTTCCACACCCGGTGCCCGTGGCGCCAGGAGACCCGCTGCGACACCGAGGTGCCGGTGCTGCGCGAGCTGGCCCCGGCGCACCTGGTCGCCTGCCACTGGGCCGAGGACGTGCGGGACGGGAAGCTGCTCCCCAAGGGCCCGGACGAGGTCGCCGCCACCCAGGGCGTCTCGATCGCGGCCACCGGGGTGGACGTCGGCCCGGACTCCGTCGTGGCGATCGACCAGCCGATCGAACGCCGCTAGGGCCCGGTGCTCTCGGTGACCGAGGTGGGGGACACCCCGCCGGAGGGCTGACCAGCGGGGTGGGGCGGCCGGCATGGGCGAGGATGGCCGCCATGCGCCGACCCCCCCTCCCGCTGGCCCGCCTGCTCGTCGTCCTCGGGCTGGTCGCCGCGCCGGTCCTGCTGGCCTCCCCGACCTCGGCGCAGGAGCCGTCCCGGCTCGCCGACCAGCTCACCGACGACGCCGGCGTGCTCTCCGACGCCGATCGGGCCGAGGTGGAGACCGCGCTGCAGGAGCTGCAGGACGCCGACGGCACCCAGCTGTTCGTCGTCTTCGTGGACACCTTCGACGGGCAGAGCGGACCGGACTGGGCTACCGAGACCGCCGAGCTGTCCGGGTTGGGCACCTCCGACGCGCTGTTCGCCGTCGCCGTGGAGGACCGGGCCTACGGCGTGAACGTGGCCGACGACTCCCGACTCAGCCAGTCCGAGATCGACGACCTCGCCGTCAGCGACGTCGAGCCCCGCCTCGGGGACGACGAGTGGGGCCCGGCCGCGGTCGCTCTGGCCGAGGGGCTGACCCCGGGCTCGCCGCCGTGGGCCGCCCTGGGCATCGGGGCCGGTGTGCTGGCCGTCGGCGGTGGCGGTTTCCTCGTGGTCAAGCGCCGTCGAGACACCGCCGAGGAGGCCGAGCGGGTCCGCAAGGCCGGTCCCTACCCGGAGGAGAGCACCGCGCAGCTGACCGCCCGGGCCAGCGAGGGCCTGTTGGCCGTCGACGAGGCCGTCCGCACCTCCCAGCTCGATCTCGACTACGCCCGGCTGCAGTACGGCGAGGCCGCGGTCGGTGAGTTCGCCGGCACGGTGGGGACGGCGAAGCAGGAGATGGCCGAGGCGTTCTCGATCCGCCAGCAGCTCGACGACGAGACCCCCGAGGACGAGCCCACCCAGCGGCAGATGCTGGCCCGGCTGCTGGAGCTGGTGCAGGCCGCCGACGACCGGCTCGACGCCCAGGCCGCGGCCTTCGCGGCGCTGCGGGACCTGGAGGCCAACGCGCCCCAGGTGCTCGACGGGCTCACCCCACGGGTGACCGCGCTGATCGGCCGGTTCGCCGCCGAGGAGCAGCGGGTCGAGGCGCTGCGCCGCCG
>JAOPVM010000325.1 GCA_025966215.1 Klenkia sp. | reverse complement strand
GACCGCGGCGGTGGCACCGGACGCCGACCTCGTGCTGTGGACCCGGATGGGTGTTGCCGACGACTCGGCGCAGCGGCGGCCCCGGCGGCGAGCTGACCGCCGGCGGAGTGCCGCGGGCCAGCACGGTGGTCAGGTCCAGCCCGCTGTCGGCGAGTTCGTCGGAAGGGGTGCACCGCCCGATGCTCCCGGTCCGCCGGGACGACCGCTCAGCCGAGCAGCCGGATGGCCTGCTCCGGGCAGGCGGCCGCCCCGGTGCGCGCCGGCCCCTCCAGGCCCGGGGGCACCTCGACGGTGCGGCCGGTGTCCCGGTTGTACCCGTCCTCGTCCAGGGCGTAGACGGTGCTCGCGGCGGCCACACACATCCCGTGGCCGCCGCAGAGCGCCTCGTCGACGAGGTACCGCATCAGGGACCGAGGGGCTGCGGGGTGAAGGCGATGCGCAGCGAGTCCAGGTTCCGGGTGATCGTGCTGTTGCTGTAGACCGGGGTGCTGCCCTCGGCCAGCCGCAGGTCGGGCAGCCGCCGGAGCACCTCCTCGAGGCTGATGGTGGCCTCGAGGCGGGCGATGTGCGATCCGATGCAGCGGTGCGGCCCGAAGGAGAAGGCCGGGTTCACCGCGATCTTCCGGTCGATGTCGACGGTGTGCGGGTCGTCGAACACCCGGGGGTCCCGGCACGCAGCGGCGAAGGACAGCATGAGGAAGTCGCCCTTCGCGATCGGCTGACCGGCCACCTCGGTGTCCTTGGTGGCGGTCCGCCCCAGGGCGACGATGGAGCCGTAGTAACGGATGAGCTCCTCCACGGCACCGGGCCACAGCGTGGGGTCGGCCGCCAGCCGGGCCCGGTCCTCGGGGTGGGTCGCGAGGTGCTGCACCATCCCGGCGAGCAGGTAGGTCGTGGTCCCGATCCCGCCGGCCAGCAGGTCGATCATCACGTAGAGCTTGTGCTCCCAGGAGCACGGGTTGCCGTCGTGGTCCTCGACGCCGGCCAGGACGACGTCGACGAAGTCACCGCGCGGCGGCTCGTCCTGGCGCATCCGGAGGTAGCCGTCCAGGTACCCGGCGACCTGACCCCACGCCTCGCCGCGGCCCTCCATGGGCCCGCGCATGGCGTTGTCGGTGGCGGTCTGGATGAACGGGAGGTCCGACAGCGGGACGCCGAGGAAGGTGGCGAAGAAGACCCGGCCGGGCAGGTGCGCGGCGAAGGACTCGACGATGTCGGTCTCGCCGGACTCGACGAAACCGTCGATGAGCGCCGTGACCTGCTCCCGGATGCTGTCCGAGCGCGAGCGCACGGCACGCGGGCCGAAGTGCGGGCCCAGAGCCGTCCGCCACCGGGTCTGGTACGGCGGGTCCAACTCGACCGGGTAGAGCTTGGCGCCGCCCTCCTCACCGCCGCGCCCGGGCTCGAAGCCGCCCTCGCTGGAGAACGTCTGCCAGTCCTGGGCGCAGTCCCGGACGTCGTCGTACCGGCTCACCACCCAGTAGCCGCCGGCCACGTCGCTGTGCGCGACGGGGCACTTCTGCACCAGGTCGCCCAGCACCTGCTCGTAGTCGGCGGTGAACTCGGGGGAGTCCAGGTCGAAGTCGGTGAAGTGGTCGCGGCCGGTGGTGGTCGTCGTGGCTGTCGGGGCTTCGCGGGTGTCGGTCATGGCTGGCTCTCCGGGGGCTCGCAGGTGGCGTGCGGGACGACCCGGGGGCGGACGTACGGCCGGGGGTCGCAGGGGCGTGGGGGCAGCCCTGGCTCGACTGCCGTGCCCGGGGGCGGACGCGGTGGCATCCGCTCCCGGGCCGACCGGCTACTTGCCCTGGTCCCACGGGTAGTCGGTGACCGCCGCGGTCTCGCCCTTGAACTGACGGATCAACAGGTCGTTGTCCCAGTAGGCGCGCTCGGCGATCAGCTTGTTCGGGTCGTCGCCGAAGATGTACATGGCCGCGAACGGGAACGAGGCGAAGTTGCCCGAGGCGGGGACGCCGGCGAACTCGGCCGAGTGCGTGCCGGTGACCTTGCCCTCCAGGATGCAGCAGCCCACGACGTCGTACTGGTGGGTGATCTCGATGTGGATGTCCGGGAACGTCGCGAAGAGCGCGTCGTAGAAGTCCTGGACCTGCTCCAGGCCCTCCATGTGGGCGTGCCCCGGGACGACGTCGTAGAAGACACCCTCGGTGGCGAACGTCTCGGCGAGGACGCGGTCCTTCTGGTGGGCGTTCTCCAGGGCCAGGTGCTCCTTGACGCAGGCGCGCTGCAGCTCGATGCGCTCCTGGTCGGTCCAGGTCCGGCTCTCGGTGACGGTCATGGTTCTCCCTCGAATCGAAACCCTCTTCGGGTTGTGCCAGGAGCATGGGCCGTGTCAACGGGCGTGTCAACGGTCACAAAAAAATGAATTCGTGCAGCTCAGGGGCGTGTTCGCGCACGACGACCACCCCGCCCGACGATGTCGGGCGGGGTGGTCGCAGGTCGGGTCAGGAGAGCCCGGCCACCCAGTCGTCGACGGTGCTCACGGTGGCCTGCGTCGGGAAGACCTTCTCCATGAGCACCCGGTGCACCTCGGGGTCGCCGTCCCCGCAGCCGTCGGAGAGCACGGTGATCCGGTAGTCCAGGTCGGCCGCGGCGCGCAGGGTGGACAGCACCACGCCGGAGGTGGCGACCCCGGTCAGCACCAGGTGGCGCACCTCCAGCGAGCGCAGCAGGACCTCCAGGTCGCTGCCGGCGAAGGAGCTGATCCGCCGCTTGGTGAACGCCAGGTCACCGTCCTGGGGGGAGAGGTCGGGGCGGTAGCCGGTGTCGCCGTTGGCCTCGGTGAAGTCCATCATCGACTTGAGCCCGGAGAACAGCTGGTTGCTGTCGCTCACGTCGGGATAGCCGGTGCGGAAGGCGACGCGGCCGAAGAGCACCGGGACCGACGCCGCCCGGGCTGCGCCGGCCGCCCGGTCCAGGCGCGCCACCAGGTCGTCGTCCCCACCGAAGGCCGGGACCACCGCCGGCATCATGTCCATGACCAGCAGGGCTGTGCCGGCTGCTCGGGCGTCGGTGCTCATGTGTCTCCTCCGGTGTCGCGGCCGCGTGCCGCGCAAGGTGATCCGGGATCTCGATGCGAGATCCGGTTGTTCGAAAACTAGTGTCGCCGATCACACGTCGTCAAGAGCCCCCGCGCCCGGTCGACGACGAGGCCCGCGGAGGGTCTGCCTGGCACGGAGGTCCGCGGAGGCCTCGTCACCTGTGGGCAGCCGGTGGGTGCGGGTCACCGGTTCGTCCAGCAGCAACCGGCGGTCGCGGTCGCGGTAGGGCGACAGGAGACGGGTGTCCGCGTGCGGGCTAGCGGCGCACGCCGAGTTCGGCCAGCACCTCGGCGGTGTGCTCACCCAGCCGCGGGGGCAGCCGGTGCACCGTCGGCGGGGTGGCCGACATCCGGGTGGCCGGGGAGGGCAGCCGGCGGACGCCGTCCACCGGGTCCTCGATCAGCTGCCAGAAGTCGGTGGCGACCAGGTGCGGGTCGCAGGTGAGGTCCTCCAGGGTGTTCACCACGGCGAAGGGGATGTCCTCGGGCTCCAGCAGGGCCATCCACTCCGCGTTGGTGCGCAGGGTCAGCTGGTGGGCGATCTCGCCCCAGACCAGCGGCACGTGCTGCTGGCGGGCGGCGAAGGTCGCGAACCGGTCGTCGGCCATCACGTCGTCCCGGTCGATGAGGGAGAAGAACCGGCGCCACTGAGAGTCCGAGTACGGCAGCATCGACACGAAGCCGTCCAGCGTGGGGAAGGGACGGCGGGCCGCGGTGCTCACCGGCTCGTAGCCCATCGGCCCGATCGGGGGCTCGAAGGCGTGCCCCCAGATGTGCTCCTGCAGGTTGAAGCCGGTCATCGTCTCGAACATCGGGACGACGACCTGCTGGCCCTGGCCGGTCAGCCCACGGTGCACGAGTGCGGCGGCGACGGCGAAGGCCGCGTGCACCGCGGTGACCTTGTCCGCGAAGATCGCCGGCATGTACCGCGGGACGCCGGTGACGACGGTCTGCAGCATGGCCAGCCCGGACAGCGACTGGATGACGTCGTCGTAGGCGGCGCGGCCGCCGTAGGGGCCCTCGTCGGCGAACCCGGTGACCTGGCAGTGCACCAGGCCCGGGTTGCGGCGGGCGAGCTCGGGATAGCCCAGGCCCAGCCGTTCGGCGGCCGGGGTGCGCACCGAGTGGAGCAGCACGTCGGCGCCGTCGACCAGGGTGCCGAACACCTCGCGGTCGGCCGGGTCCTTGAGGTCGAGGACGACGCTGCGCTTGTTGCGGTTGTTGGACAGGAAGAAGGAGCCCATGCCCTCGGACCGGCGCGGGCCGATCCGGCGGGTCAGGTCGCCCTCGGGGGGCTCGACCTTGACCACGTCGGCGCCCATGTCGGCGAGCATCTGGGCGGCCATCGGGCCCAGCACGATCGAGGCGCACTCCACGACCCGGATGCCGGTCAACGGCCCGGTCGGCCCGGGTGCCAGCTCCCGGGTGGGCGCGCTCGCGGCGGCCGTCTGCGGGGTGACCGCGTCGGTGGGTGCGGCGTCGGGCGGCCGGGCCTCGGGGGGCGGCGCGACGGGGGCGGCGGTCATCGTCCGGTCCACCGCGCCGGGCGCTTCTCGGTGAACGCCGCGGCGCCCTCGAGGGCGTCGGCGGAGTCGATCACCGGGCGGGTGATGGCCTCCTGCCGCTGGAACTGCTCGGCGGTCGACCAGTCCCGCTGCTCGGTGATCACCCGTTTGGCGGCGGTGACCGACAGCGGGGCGTTCGCGGTGATCCGGCGGGCCAGCTCGACCGCGGCGGCCAGCGCCCCGCCGGGCTCGGTGAGCCGGTTGACCAGGCCGAACGCGTGCAGCTGCTCGGCGGTCACCGGGTCACCGGTCAGCGCCATCTCCATCGCCACCCGGGGCGGCAGCACCCGGGGCAGCCGGATCAGCCCGCCGGCCGCGGCGGCCAGGCCACGCTTGGCCTCGGGGATGCCGAACCGGGCGTCCCGGGCGGCGACGAGCAGGTCGCAGGCCAGCACGGCCTCGAACCCGCCGGCCAGCGCGTACCCCTCGACCGCGGCGATCAGCGGCTTGGTCGGCGGGGTGAGCGCGATGCCCATCAACCCGCGGCCCTTGACCCGGGTGGACTCCCCGCGGACGAAGGCCTTGAGGTCCATCCCGGAGCAGAACGTGCCGCCGGCGCCGGTGAGGATGCCGACCCGCAGGTCCGACCGGTGGTCGAGCTCGTCGACGGCGGCGCAGACCCCGTAGGAGACGTCGCGGTCGATCGCGTTGCGGACCTCGGGGCGGTTGATCGTGATGGTCATCAGGCCGTCGTCGACGTCGACGAGCACCTTGTCCGACACGGGGGAGCCTCCTGGCTGTGGGGGGGGTGCGGGGTGGACCGGTCAGCTCTGGGCGATGGCGCCGACGCGTTCGAACGCCTCGGCGCACTCCAGCTGGAGCCGGTAGACGACGTCGGCGACCGACGTCTCGGCGTGCAGGGCGCCGACCGACTGGCCGGCGGGGAAGGACCAGAGGTCGCCGCGGCGGGCCTTGACCACCCGGGCGTGCGCCTCGTTGTAGAGCACGCCCTGCAGCGGGGTGGGCAGGTGCGCCGGCGCCCCGGGTCGCTCCCACACCTCGGAGAGCTCGCTGCGGACCATCCGGACCGGCTTGCCGGTGCGGGCGCGGCGGCGCACGGTGCCCTCGGTGGGGGTGTCGAAGAGGACCTGGCGCTCGAAGTCGTCGAGCTCGCTCTCCCGGGTGCCCAGCCAGACCGTGCCGCACCAGACGCCCTGCGCGCCCATGGCCAGCGAGGCGGCGAGCTGGCTGCCGTGGGTGATGCCGCCGGCGGCCAGCACGTGCGCGCGGTCACCGGCCACGGCGACCACCTCGGGCACCAGCACCATGGTGGCGACGTCCCCGGTGTGCCCGCCGGCCTCGGTGCCCTGCGCGACCAGCACCTGGACGCCGGCCGCGACCTGCTTCTCGGCGTGCCGGGCCCGGCCGCAGAGCGCGCCGACGACGACGCCCTTCGCGCGCAGCTCCTCGACGACGTCGGCGGGCGGGGCACCCAGGGCGCTGACCACCATCGACACCTGCGGGTGGGTGAGCGCGACCTGGAGCAGTTTCCGAGCACCGGCGGGGGTCATCCCGCCGCGGCCGGCGGCCAGGTCGGTGCGCAGCTGCGCCCGGGCGTCCTCGGTCAGCGGGGGGACGCCGGCCTCCGCGAGCACGCCGTCCAGGAAGGCGCGGTGCCCGGCGGGGACCAGGGCCTCCAACTGCTCAGGCGGCACCTCGGCGCGGGGGTCGTAGGAGGTCGGGATGAGCACGTCGACGCCGTAGGACCTGCCGTCGGTGTGCTCGTCCAACCAGGCCAGCTCGACCTCGAGCTGCACGGGGGAGACGGTGGAGGCCCCGAGCACGCCGTAGCCGCCGGCCCGGGTGACCGCCGCGACGACGTCCCGGCAGTGCGAGAAGGCGAAGACCGGCAGGTCGCAGCCGACGAGCTCGCAGACGGGGGTCCTCACGGGGCCTCGACGACGAAGTGCGGCACCGGGGTGCCGTCCAGACCGGGGGCGAACGTGATCCGGACCGGCAGGTCGATGGCCGGGGCGGTGTCGCCGTCCAGACGGCCGAGCACCCGGACGCCCTCGCGCATGTCCACGGTGACCAGCGTGTACGGCAGGTCGTCGGCCAGCCGGGGGTCGAAGGCGTGGTGGGTGACGGTCCAGCTGTGCACGGTGCCGCGACCGTCGGCCTGCTGGGGCTCGACCAGCTCGGACTGGCACGCCGAGCAGATCGCCCGCGGGTAGTGCCGGACGACGCCGCAGTTCCCGCACCGCTGCAGGACCAGCACGCCCTCGGCGGCCCCCCGCCAGTAGGGCGCGGCGATGTCCTCGGGCTCGGTCATGAGGTCCCCTTCCGGAGGATCGCGACGCCGCCGTCGCCCATGTCGCCGTAACCGGTCACCAGGCCGGTCTCGGCACCGGCGACCTGCGCGGCCCCGGCGGTGCCGCGCAGCTGGCGGACCAGCTCGACGACGTGGTTGACCGCGAGCATGTGCGACTGGGAGAGCAGCCCGCCGTGGGTGTTGGTCGGCAGCTCGCCGCCCAGCCGGAGCCGGCCGCCCTCGACGAACGGGCCGCCCTCGCCCTTGGCGCAGAAGCCGAGGTCCTCCAGCTGGCACAGCACGATGTAGGTGAAGCAGTCGTAGATCTCGGCCACGTCGATGTCGGCGTGGGTCACGCCGGCGGCCTCGAACGCCAGCGCCGCGGCCTTGGCGACGCCGACCCGGGTCAGGTCGGGCCGCTGGGTGATCGAGCTGGGGGAGTCCGGGTGGCCCATCGCCGAGCCGAGCAGGTCGACCGGGGTCTGCGCCAGGTCCCGGGCCCGCTCGGGGGAGGTGACGACGAACGCGGCGCCGCCGTCGGACTCCAGGCTGCAGTCCAGCAACCGGAACGGGTCGGTGATCATCCGGGAGGCCTGGTGGTCGGCCAGGGTGATCGGCCTGGTCATCAGCCCGCGCCCGTTGAGCAGCGCGTGCTCCCGGGTGCTGACCGCGATCTCGCCGAACTGCTCGCTGGTGGTGCCGTAGAGCTCCATGTGCCGGCGGGCCATCGGGGCGTAGAGCTGGGCCGGGGCGATGTTCCCGGCGGGCCGCTCGTACTCGGACACGAAGTGGAACTGGGGCATGGTGTGGATCCGCTGGCCGGCCTTCGCGCCGGAGCTGGTGTTCCGCCCGAAGGGCACCAGCACCGTGCTGCACAGTCCGGCGGCGATCGCCGCGCCGGCCAGCTGCAGGGCACCGACCGCACTGGCCCCGCCGTGCGGGACGACGGCGGAGAAGCGCAGGTCGGTGATGCCGAAGTCGGCGACGTACTCCTCGACGGGCGCGCCGGTGATGCCGATCGGGATGACCCCGTCGACGTCTCCCGGGGTCAGCCCGGCGTCGGCGATCGCGGTGAGCGAGGCCTCCAGCTGGTGCTGCAGAGCGGTGCGGGGGGAGCGCTTGGTGTACTCGGTCTCCCCGACCCCGACGACGGACGCCCGGCTCATGCCGGCACCCCGGCAGGGGTGCGGACGGGAGCCGCCCCGCGTGCCGGTCGGGCCAGCTCGGCGGCGACCGCGGCCCGGTAGCGGCGCGGATCGAGCTCGAGGCCGTAGCGCTCGGCACCGGGGTACCGCTTGGCCATCACCCGGTGCTCCTCCGCCAGGTCGGCGGCCATCTCGCGCTGCGTGGGCAGCGACACCCGGCCGGACACCAGCGCGGCCACCCACTCGGCCTGCACGTCCATCATCGAGACGTTCGCGCCCCCGCTGACGTTGAAGAACCCGACGAAGTAGAGCCCGGGGTGCGTGGGGCTGACCACCCGCTTGAACAGCTCGACCCGGCGTCCCCGCACCGGGGACACGTCCGGGCCCAGGAACGGCAGGTCGATGACGTAGCCGGTGGCGGCGATGACGGTGTCGATCTCCTCGGTGGTGCCGTCGACGAAGGTGACCGTGGTGCCCGACGTCGAGGCGATCCCGGGCTTGCAGGTGATCCGGTCGTAGGACACGTGCGCCATGAACGTGGGGTTGCTCGCCGGGTGCGTGCGGGTCTCCGGTGTCCGCAGACCCCACTGCTCCATCCGGCCGTGGAAGACCCGGCTGATCGCCCGCATCACCGCCCGCTGCACCGGCCAGGGCAGCCACGGCCGGACGACGGCGGCGATCACCCGCGCGGAGGGCACGCCCAGGATCATCCGCGGCATGATCAGCACGGGGGAGCGGGCGGCGACCACGGTGCGCGCGGCCACCGGTGCGAGGTCCGCAGCCACGTCCAGGCCGCTGTTGCCGACCCCGACGACGAGCACCCGCTGCCCGCGGAAGGGCTCGGGCTCGCGGTAGGAGTTGCTGTGCAGGTACCGACCGGTGAACTCCTCGGCGATCGCCGGGTGCGCCGGGACGCCCTGGTGGCCGGTGGCGACCACGACGGCGTCGAACGTCTCGGGTGCGGCGCCCTCGACGGTCACCGTCCACCGGTCGCCGTCGGGCTCGACGGCGGTGACCCGGCTGCCGAAGCGGATCCGCCCGGTGATGTCGAACCGGTCGGCGAAGGCCTCCAGGTAGGCGCAGACGTCGGTGTGCGAGGGGAAGAGCGGGCTGTCGTCCGGGAAGGGGAACCCGGGGTAGGCGGTGGCCCGCGGCTCGGAGTTGATGTGCAGCGAGCGGTAGGCCGCGGACAGCCCGTTGTCGTTGTCGTAGACCCAGAGCCCGCCGATCCGCGAGCCCAGCTCGAACACCACGACGTCGTGCCCGTCCTCCAGCAGCCGGCGGGCCGCGGCCAGCCCGCCGGCGCCGGCCCCGACGACGGCGGTGCGGCGGGGGCTCATCGGGCGGCCTTCGGGTCGGCCACGAGTGCCCGGCCGATGAGGTGCTTCATGACCTCGATCGACCCGCCGCCGATCCGGGTCATCCGGGCGTCGGCCCAGGCCCGGGCGATCGGGTACTCGGTCATGTAGCCCCAGCCGCCGAACAGCTGCAGGCACTCGTCCATCACCCGGCCCTGCAGCTGGGTGGTGACCATCTTGACCTTCGCCGCCTCCAGCGCGTCCAGGTCGCCGGTCAGGTGCAGCTCCATGCAGCGGTCCACGTAGACCCGCTGCGCAGAGACCTCGGCGTGCAGCTGGGCGAGCACGAAGCGGGTGTTCTGGAAGTCGGCCAGGGTCTGGCCGAACATGTCCCGGTCGCGGGAGTACTCGATCGTCCAGTCGATGGCGGCCTCGGCGGCGGCGACCGCGCGCACGGCCTGCACCAGCCGCTCCTGGGCCAGCTCGGACATCAGGATGGCGAACCCGCCGCCCTCCTCGCCCAGCAGGTTCGTCGCCGGGACCCGCAGGTCGGAGAAGAACAGCTCGGCGGTGTCCTGGGCCTTGCAGCCCAGCTTGTCCAGCTTCCGGCCGCGCTCGAAGCCCGGGCGGTCGGTCTCCACCAGCAGCAGGCTCACGCCCTTGGCGCCCGGGTCGTCGTTGGTCCGGCAGGCCAGCACCAGCAGGTCGGCGGTGTGCCCGTTGGTGATGAACACCTTCTGTCCGTTGACCACGTAGTCCGCACCGTCCCGGACGGCGGAGGTCCTCAGGTGGGCCAGGTCGCTGCCGCCGTGCGGCTCGCTCATGCCGATCGCGGCGACCACCTCGCCGGTGGCCATCCCGGGCAGCCAGCGTTGCTTCTGCTCGGGCGTGCCGTGGTGCACCAGGTACGGGGCGACGATGTCGGACTGCAGGTAGAACGTCGGGGCGACCGCACCGACCCGGGACATCTCCTCGGTGAGCACCGCGGAGAACAGGAAGTCCCCGCCGAGGCCGCCGTCCTCCTCCGGGGTCATCGGGCACAGCAACCCGAGCTCGCCGGCGGCCAGCCACACGTCGCGGGGGACGAGGCCGTCGGACTCCCACGTCGCGTAGTCCGGCAGCACGCGGGTCTCGATGAAGCCCCGCACGGTGCTGCGGAACAGGTCGTGCTCGGGGGTGAACAAGGTCCGCGGGATCACGGCCGACTCCTCTGAGGCTGCGCTGCCTCAAGCTTCGCATTTTCGAAGTGCTCTTCGACAAACGAAGCTACGGAGCGGGCGGGGTGTGTGTCAAGGCACAGCGGCCCCCGCGGGTCGGTCAGTCCGGGACGATGCGGCCCAGCGCGTGCTCGACCTGGGCGGCCGTGGCCCGGATGTGCTCCAGCCAGGCCAGCTGCTGGTCGGGGGAGCGGTGCGCCTCCAGCGCGGACAGGTGGATGGCGGCCACCACCCGGTCACCGGCGTCCCGCACCGGCACCGCGATCCCGACGATCCCGGCGTAGGACTCCTGGTCGCTGACCGCGTAGCCCTGTGCGGCGATGCGGTCGAACTCGGTCGCCAGGGCGTCCGGGTCGACCAGCGTGGCGGGGGTCAACGGGGGGAGCGGACCGGCCAGGGCCTCGGCGCGCAGCTCGGGGTCCAGCGCGGCGAAGAGCTTGCCCACCGACGTCGCGTGCAGGAACAGCCGTTGACCCAGCCGGATGTCCAGGGTCATCGGCCGGGGCCCGACCACCCGGTCGGTGTAGGTGACCCGGTTGCCGAACCGCTCGGCCAGGTAGACGTCCTCCCCGAGCGAGCGGGCCAGGTCCTGCAGGTGCTTGCGGGCGAGGCCACGGACCTGCAGCGCGTCCATGATGCGGATGCCGTAGCGCACGGCCCGACCGCCGATGGAGTAGCGCAGGTCCTCGCTGACCACGGCGGCGTCGGACCCGACGAGGCGCTGCAGCAGGTTGTGGGTGCTGCTCAACGGCATGCCCATCGCCTTGCTGACCTGGGTGACGGTCATCCCGCCGGACTCCCCGGCCAGCAGCTCGAGCACCTCGAAGATGCGGGACAGACGGTCCTTGGACTCTCCGGTTGCTCCGGTCACCGGCCCATCCTCGCCGACGGTGCCGCCGGGGCGGACACGGCCGGTCCCCGACCGACCCGTTCGAGGGGCCGTTTCCTCCCCGTTCTCCCGGTGTAGGTTCGGGAAACCGAAGCCCGGGAGGCGACGCCGTGACCCCTGCACCCCCCGCCGAGCTGATCGCCGACGTCCTCGACGCGACCGCCGCCGCG
>JAOPVM010000287.1 GCA_025966215.1 Klenkia sp. | reverse complement strand
GAAGGTGCCCTCCTCGTTCCAGAGCTTCATCGCGAAGTCCAGCCACTCCTGGCCGTAGGCGTACCGCTCGTCGTGATCGAGCTGTTTCTTGCCGAAGAGCTCCATCTCGGGGGTGAACCAGCCCATGACCAGGTTCATCCCGAACCGTCCACCGCTGATGTGGTCGATGGTGGCGGCAATCTTGGCCGCGACGATCGGGTGCACGGTCGGCACGTGGGTGGTGGTGAAGATGCCGATGTTCTCGGTGGCCTGGGCCAGGCCCGCCGCCCAGGTGTAGGTCTCGTAGCAGACCCCGTTGAAGTCGGTGTTGCCCCCGAAGCCGGTCCAGCGGCCGACCGGGACCATCGCCTCCAGGCCCAGCTGGTCGGCGGTGCGGGCGATCTCCAGCTGCTGGTCCCAGGTGACCCGGAAGTCGGTCGGGGCGTCGCTCATGATCACTCCACCGGAGCAGTTGCTGGAGAAGATGCCCAGCTTGAGCTTCTGGTCGTTGAAGACCGGGTTGTCGGTGGTGGGCTTGTAGTGGCCCAGCAGTCCGTCGGCCTGGTGCATGGGAAGGGTCATCGTCGACCTCCACGTCGGGGGTGGCCGCGTGCCACCCGTCCCCGGCATCGTGGGCAGTGGCCGTGCCGAGCACGATCCGCCGGACGACGACCGTCGTCCGCTGGACGAACCGGCCGCGTTCGCCGGACAGGGAGGTGCGCTCAGCGGATGGACGGCGACGCCGTCGTCCCGTGCACTGCTCGGTGTGGGTGACCCAGGACACGCCGTGCTGCCGGCCTCCCGGTTGGTCCGCACCTCCGATCTGGCCGAGGCGCAGGCCGCGATCACCGACGTCTACATCCCGCACGACCTGCGCTCCCGCGACGGCCGGCCGCTGGACTTCACGCTGAACTTCCTGCAGTCGCACAAGCTGACCGTGGGGCACCTGAACTACGGCGCGGACGCCGAACTGCTGGTCCCGGCGATGCTGGACTGCTACCACCTGAACCTGACGTTGGGCGGCGCCACCCAGGTCAGCCAGGGCGGCCGGACGGCGGCGACGTCGGCAGGCCGGCGCGGGGTGCTCTTCGGGCCGCTGTCGCCGTTCACGGTGCGCTGGTCCCCGGAGGCGGTGCAGTACGCGATCAAGCTGCCCCGCCGGCAGCTGGAGGACCACCTCGCCGGGCTGCTCGGCCGTCCGGTGGGCGGGCCGATCGACTTCCACCTCACCGTCGACCTGACCCGGGCGGCCGGGCGCAACCTGGTGTCCGCGGTGCACTTCCTGCGCGGTGAGCTGGCCCGGCCCGGCGGACTGGCGACCTCGCCGCTGGCCCGGGACCAGCTCGAGGCGTTCGTGATGACCCAGGTGCTGCTCGCCGTCCCGCACGAGCACTCCCAGCAGCTGGTGACGCCGACGGCGCCGGCGCAGCGCACCCGGGTCGGGCGGGTGGTGGAGCTGATCGACGCCCACCCCGACCAGCCGCTGACGCTCACCGACATGACCCGGGTCGCGGGGGTCGGCGCCCGAGCGTTGCAGGCCGGCTTCCGGGAGACGGTGGGCATGGCGCCGCTGGCCTACCTGCGGAAGGTGCGGCTGGACCGGGTGCGCGCCGAGCTGACCGAGACCGCCGGTGAGCGGTCGGTCACCGACGTCGCACTGAGCTGGGGGTTCGCCCACCTGGGCCGCTTCGCCGGGCAGTACCGCGCCCAGTTCGGCGAGTCGCCGTCGGAGACGGTGCGGGCGGCGCTGCGCACGCACCGCTGACCCGGGCCAGCTCGGACGCCGGGAGCCGGCCCGTCCCGCACCGCCTCGGCCAGGGCCACCTCGGCCAGGTCACCGCGTCGACGATCGCCCCGCGGGCGGTGTCGACGAGCACCCGGGGAGTCACCTCACACCAGGAAGCGGTAGGCCGTCGTCCCCGGCGCGAGGTGCTCGATCTTCAGCGGACCGGCCTCGATCCGCGCCAGCAGCGGGGCCAGCCCGTCGACGCTGCCCAGCTCGATGCCGGTCAGCGCGGCACCGGTCTCCCGGTTGTCGCGCTTGACGTACTCGAACAGCACGATGTCGTCGTCGGGCCCGAGCACCTCGTCGAGGAAGCGGCGCAGCGCGCCGGGCTCCTGCGGGAACTCGACCAGGAAGTAGTGCTTGAGGCCGCGGTGCACCAGTGAGCGCTCGACCACCTCGGCGTACCGGCTGACGTCGTTGTTGCCCCCGGACAGCACGCACAGCACCGTCTGACCCGGCTCGACGACGACGGCCGCCCCGGTCAACGCAGCGCTGGCCAGCGCACCGGCGGGCTCGGCGATCACCCCGTCGACCTGGTACAGCTCGAGCATCTCGGTGCAGATCTGCCCCTCGGGCACGGTCACCAGCTCGGCGCCGGCGTCGCGCACCAGCGGGTAGGTCACGTCGCCGGCCCGGCGCACCGCGGCGCCGTCGACGAAGGTCTCGATCTGGTCGAGGGTGACCGGCCGGCCTGCCGCCAGGGCCGCGGCCATGTTGGCCGCGCCGACCGGCTCCACGCCGACCACCCGGGTGCCCGGGGCGTGCTCGGCCAGCCAGGTGGCGCACCCGGCGAGCAGGCCGCCCCCGCCCACCGGGAGGACGACGACGTCGGGCACGACGGGCAGCTGGGCCAGGAACTCCACGGCCACGGTGGCCTGGCCGGCGACGGTGGACAGCGCGTCGAAGGCCGGCACCAGGGTGGCCCCGGTGGTCGCGGCGTGGGTGGCCGCGGCCCGGGCGGCGTCGTCGTAGGTGTCCCCCTCCACCACGAGGGTGACGGCGTCCCCGCCGAGTGCGGCGATCCGCTGGCGCTTCTGCCGGGGCGTCGTCCCGGGTACGAAGACGTGGCCCCGCACGCCGAGGGTGCGGCAGGCGTAGGCGAAGCCCTGGCCGTGGTTGCCGGCGCTGGCGGTGACCGCCGTGCCGCCGCGGCCGAGCTGGGCGATCGTGTTGTAGGCCCCGCGCACCTTGTACGAGCGACCGACCTGGAGGTCCTCGCGCTTGAACCAGACGTCGGCGCCGGTGAGGGCCGAGAGCCGGGCGTTGCGCTGGACGGGGGTCGGCGTCGCGACGCCGGTCAGCCGCTCGACGGCAGCCTCGACCTCGGCGGAGAAGGGGGAGGTCACGGCGGACATCCTCCCCCGAGCACGGCGGGCGCCCACCGCCGGTCACCCACTGCGACGTGGATCACCGCCGCCTGGGCTCGCCGGGTGGCCGGCCCGCCGGCGGGGGAGCGCTGCCGGCAGGCGGCTGGGGCTGACGGTCAGGCGGCCCAGGCGGGGGTCGGTCCGGTGCCCAGCCGCCAGCGGGCAGCCTCCTCGGACGGGCTGTGCGAACCCAGAGCCAGGCTGAGGCCGCGCAGCTGGGCGCGGGTGACGGCGAGCTGCCCGCGCTCGCGCAGCCCGCGCACCGCCCGGCCGGGGACGCCCGCCAGCGGGGCGATCGTGGGCGAGACCAGCAGCGCGGCACCGCCGGAGAACCCGGAGTAGACGACGCGCTCGGCGCCCCCGAGCCCGGGCGGGGCGGAGAGGAAGGCCAGCAGGTCCGCGGGCACCGGCTCGAGGACCGACCGGTGGGCGGCCAGCGCCTCGGCCAGCTCGGTCTCGGTGTGCGGCAGGTCGGTGGCACCCAGCCGCTCGGCGGTGAGGGCCCACTCCCCGACGTAGGTGTCGGCCCAGCGCGGGCCGAACCGGCTCATGTCCCGCCCGACCGCGGTCTGTGCGGCCAGGAACGCGTCGGTGAAGGCCAGGTGCACCCAGCGGAGCAGGTCGGGGTCGCCGGCGGAGTAGGCCCGGCCGTCCTCGATGACGCCCTTCACCCGGCGGTGCATGCCACGCACCCGGGCCGACTCGCGCTCGGCGAGCTGGACCGAGCCGAAGGTGCTCACCACCAGCCAGCGGGCGGTGCCGGCCAGCCGCTTCCAGGGGTCCTCCCGGTAGGCCGAGTGCCGCTGCACCCCGGCCAGGGCGAGCGGGTGCGCGCCCTGCCCGAGCAGTGCCGCCACCCCGCCGACCAGCGTGGACAGGTCGCCGTGCACCCGCCACACCACGCCGTCGGGGTCGAACCAGCCCGCGCCCTCGCCGACCGTGCCGATCTCGCGCACCCAGTCCGGGGCGCCGGTGGGGTCGCCGGAGACCCGGCCGCGGAAGGAGGCCCGGGCGGCGTCGGCGAGGTCGCTGAGTCCGAACACGCCTCCATCGTGCGGGTTCCGCGTCGGGTCCCGCCGGGTGACGGTCGAGCGGGCGCGGTGCAGGGCGCCGTCCGCAGGTGGTCCCAGTGGGTCCACGTCCGACGGTGGCCCGGCCAGGTGGTCCCCGCGCTCCAGGGTGGCGTTCGCCGCGACCGTCCCGCCGACGGTGCCCACCAGGTAGAGCAGGGCGCCGGCCAGCTGCAGCGCCGACGCCCCGGGCACCAGGACGGCGACGCAGGCAGCCGCTGCCCCGAACAGCGCGAGCATCACCGGCGGCCGGACGGCGGTCACGTCCACCGCCCGCACCGCCGCAGCCCCGGCATGGTCGGGCAGCCGCCCCGGCGCGGCGATGACGAAGCCGCTGGACGCGGGAACACCCCGCCGACCAGCGCGCAGGCCACCGCGGTCAGCTCAGCCGGGACGTGCCCACCGCAGGGGCATCAGATGTCGCGCCAGGGACCCTTCGTGGCCTCGTTCTCGGGCACCGGCTCGAAGACGTTGCCGTCGCTGGCGGGCACGGAGTCCCGGCTCATCCCGAACACCGTGAGCAGCGGGCCGACGAGGGCGTCGAACACCGGCGGCAGCAGCCGGTAGCCGGCGATGATCAGCGGGTTGACGATGCCGGACTGCTTGAGCCGGCGCGGGTTCTCGGCCACGGCGAGGATCGCCTGGGCCACCCGGCGGGGGCTGTAGACCGGGGGCGGCGGGTGTCCGGTGTTCCCCAGCACGGTCGCCGCCTGGTAGTAGATCGGGGTGTTGACCCCGCCCGGGGCGACGGCGCTGACGTGGATGGCCGGCACGTCGCGGGTCTCCTGCTGCAGGGTGCGCACCAGCCCGAGCTGGCCCCACTTCGCGGTGGCGTAGGCGCCCATCGTGGGCGCGGTGATCGAGGCCAGCAGCGAGCTGACGACGACGAGGTCGCCGCGGCCCTGCCGGCGGAACTGGGCCAGCACCGGGCGGGCCACGTTCGCCGTCCCGTGGATCGCGGTGTCCACGACCTGCTCGAACACCTCGGCCCGCAGGTCCTCGACGTCCCCGTAGGCCATCACCGTGGCGGCGTGCACGACGAGGTCGAGCGAGCCGAAGCGCTCGACGCTGCGCCGGACGACGTCGCCCAGCCCGGCCCGGTCGTTGACGTCGCAGGCCTCGACGACGACGTCGGTGGCGCCGGCGGCACGGCAGTCGGCCGCGGCCTGTTCGAGGACGGAGGCGCTGCGGGCCAGGAGCACCAGGCGGGCGCCCTGTTCGGCGAGGAGGAGGGCGGTGGCCCGGCCGATCCCGCTGGAGGCGCCGGTCACCAGGGCTGTGCGGTTCGGGGTCACCGTCGCCCGCTACCCGGCCCGCTACCGTGCCCACACCCGTTCACCGTCCCCGGGAGTGTCCGTGTTCCAGAAGGTCCTGGTCGCCAACCGCGGGGAGATCGCCGTCCGGGCGTTCCGCGCTGCCTACGAGCTCGGCGCCGGGACCGTCGCCGTCTTCCCGCACGAGGACCGCAACTCGGTGCACCGGCTCAAGGCCGACGAGTCCTACGAGATCGGTGAGCCCGGGCACCCGGTGCGCGCCTACCTCGACGTGGCGGCAATCGTCACCGCGGCGAAGCGGGCCGGGGCGGACGCCGTCTACCCCGGGTACGGCTTCCTGTCGGAGAACCCCGACCTGGCCGCGGCCTGCGCGGACGCCGGGATCACCTTCGTCGGGCCCAGCGCCGCGGTGCTGGAGCTGACCGGCAACAAGGCCCGGGCGATCGCTGCGGCCAAGGCCGCCGGGCTGCCGGTGCTGGGCTCCACCGAGCCCACCGACGACGTCGACGCGCTGCTCGAGCAGGCCGCCGACATGGCCTACCCGCTGTTCGTCAAGGCGGTTGCCGGCGGCGGCGGGCGAGGGATGCGCAAGGTCGACGAGCAGGGCCAGCTGCGCAGCTCGATCGAGGCGGCGATGCGGGAGGCCGAGTCGGCGTTCGGCGACGCGACGGTGTTCATCGAGCAGGCCGTGGTGAACCCGCGGCACATCGAGGTGCAGATCCTCGCCGACACCCAGGGCAACGTCATCCACCTGTTCGAGCGCGACTGCTCGGTGCAGCGCCGGCACCAGAAGGTCATCGAGCTCGCGCCCGCGCCGAACCTGCCCGCCGAGCTGCGGGAGCGGATGTGCGCCGACGCCGTCGCGTTCGCCCAGGCGATCGACTACACCTGCGCCGGCACCGTGGAGTTCCTGCTCGACGAGAGCGGCAAGCACGTGTTCATCGAGATGAACCCGCGCATCCAGGTCGAGCACACGGTCACCGAGGAGGTCACCGACGTCGACCTGGTGCAGTCCCAGCTGCGGATCGCCGCGGGGGAGTCGCTGGCCGACCTCGGGCTCAGTCAGGACACCGTCGTCCTGCGCGGGGCCGCGCTGCAGTGCCGGATCACCACCGAGGACCCGGCCAACGGGTTCCGTCCCGACACCGGCCGGATCACCGCCTACCGCTCGCCCGGTGGCGCCGGTGTGCGGCTGGACGGCGGTTCGTCGCTGGGTGCCGAGGTCGGTGCGCACTTCGACTCGATGCTGGTCAAGCTCACCTGCCGCGGCCGGGACTTCGACCTCGCCGTCGCCCGGGCCCGCCGCGCGGTCGCCGAGTTCCGCATCCGCGGGGTCTCCACCAACATCCCGTTCCTGCAGGCCGTGCTCGACGACCCCGACTTCCGGGCCGGCCGGGTGACGACGTCGTTCATCGAGGAGCGCCCGGAGCTGCTGACCGCCCGGCAGTCCGCCGACCGCGGCACCCGGCTGCTGGCCTACCTCGCCGACGTCACGGTCAACGAGCCGCACGGTGCGCGCCCGCACCTGGTCGACCCCACCGAGAAGCTCCCGCAGGTCGAGCTGGTCGGCACCCCGCCCGAGGGCTCCCGGCAACGGCTGCTCGCCGTCGGCCCGGAGCGGTTCGCGGCCGACCTGCGCGCGCAGACCGCGCTCGCGGTCACCGACACCACCTTCCGCGACGCCCACCAGTCGCTGCTGGCCACCCGGGTGCGCACCAAGGACCTGCTCGCCGTCGCCCCGCACGTGGCCCGGACGACACCGCAGCTGCTCAGCCTGGAGGCATGGGGCGGGGCGACCTACGACGTCGCGCTGCGCTTCCTGCACGAGGACCCGTGGGAGCGGCTGGCCGCGCTGCGCGAGGTGGTGCCGAACATCGCGCTGCAGATGCTGCTGCGCGGGCGCAACACCGTGGGCTACACGCCCTACCCGACCCAGGTGACCGAGACGTTCGTGCACGAGGCCGCGCGCACCGGCATCGACGTCTTCCGGGTGTTCGACGCGCTCAACGACGTGTCCCAGATGCGCCCGGCGATCCAGGCCGTGCGCGACACCGGGACGGCGCTGGCCGAGGTGGCGCTCTGCTACACCGGCGACCTGTCCGACCCGGCCGAGCAGCTCTACACGCTGGACTACTACCTGCACCTGGCCGAGGAGATCGTCGAGGCCGGCGCGCACGTGCTGGCGATCAAGGACATGGCCGGCCTGCTCCGCCCACCGGCCGCGGCCACCCTGGTCAGCGCGCTGCGCGAGCGGTTCGACCTGCCCGTGCACCTGCACACCCACGACACCGCCGGCGGCCAGCTCGCCACGCTGATGGCGGCCTGGCAGGCCGGGGTGGACGCCGTGGACGGCGCGGTCGCCTCGATGGCCGGGACGACGTCCCAGCCGCCGCTGAGCGCGATCGTCGCCGCCACCGACCACACCGAGCGGGCCACCGGCCTCGACCTGGCCGCGGTCAACGACCTGGAGCCGTACTGGGAGGCCGTCCGGCGGGTGTACGCGCCGTTCGAGTCGGGCCTGCCCTCGCCCACCGGTCGGGTCTACACCCACGAGATCCCCGGCGGGCAGCTGTCCAACCTGCGCCAGCAGGCCATCGCGCTGGGCCTGGGCCAACGGTTCGAGGAGGTCGAGGACGCCTACGCCGCGGCCGACCGGCTGCTCGGGCACCTGGTGAAGGTCACCCCGTCGTCCAAGGTGGTCGGCGACCTGGCCCTGCAGCTGGTCGGGGCCGGCGTCGACGTCACCGCGTTCGCCGCCGACCCCGGGGCGTTCGACGTCCCCGACTCGGTGGTGGGGTTCCTGCGCGGCGAGCTCGGCGACCCGCCCGGCGGCTGGCCCGAGCCGTTCCGCTCCAAGGCCCTGGAGGGACGGCGGAAGGCCGCCCCGGCGGCCGAGCTGTCCGACGACGACCTGGCCGGACTGCGGGACACCCCCCGGCCGACGCTGAACCGGCTGCTGTTCCCCGGGCCGACGGCGGAGTTCGACGCGCACCGGGAGAGCTACGGCGACACCTCGGTGCTGCCCAGCAAGGAGTTCCTCTACGGGCTGCGCCGGGGGGTCGAGCACGCCGTCGACCTGGAGCCCGGCGTCCGGCTGCTGATCGGCATCGAGGCGGTCAGCGACGCCGACGAGCGCGGCATGCGGACCGTGATGTGCACGCTCAACGGCCAGCTGCGCCCGGTGAGCGTGCGCGACCGCTCGGTGGACTCGGCAGTGAAGGCCGCGGAGAAGGCCGACCGCTCGAAGCCCGGTGAGGTCGCGGCACCGTTCGCCGGTGTCGTCACCCTGCAGGTCGCCGAGGGCGACGAGGTGGCCGCCGGGGACACCGTGGCGACCATCGAGGCCATGAAGATGGAGGCCGGCATCACCGCCCCGCAGGCCGGCACCGTCGCGCGGCTGGCGATCAGCGCGGTGCAGCAGGTGGAGGGTGGTGACCTGCTGGTGGTGCTGGGCTGACGCCGACGCCGTGGGACGGCGGCGCAGGCTCAGACGGCGAAGCGGGCCTCGTCGGCGCGCAGCTCGGGCAGGCCGATGGTCTGCAGGAACCCGTCGAAGTCGCCCATCGGGGCCCCGGCGGTGGACGACGTCTGCTTCAGCGTGGACAGCGCCGCCTGCATCGCGTGGGTGGCGGCCAGCAGCGTGCTGATCGGGAAGAGCACGAGGGAGAAGCCCAGCTCGGCGACGGTGTCCATGGTCAGGCCCTCGGTGGCCCCGCCCTCCACCCAGTTGAACAGCAGGTGGTGGCCCGTCAGCTCGGTGGCGACCAGCTCGACGTCCTCGGCGGTGCGCGGAGCCTCCACGAAGAGCACGTCGGCGCCGGCGTCGGCGAACCGCAGCGCCCGGTCGATCGCGGCCCGGGTGCCCTCGACCTGGGCGACGTCGGTACGCGCGATGACCACCAGGTCGGGGTCGGTGCGGGCGGCGACGGCGGCGCGCACCTTGGCGACGGCCTCGTCGATGTCGATGACGGCCTTGCCGGCCATGTGCCCGCAGCGCTTGGGGGAGACCTGGTCCTCCAGCTGCAGCCCGGCGACGCCGGCCTGCTCGTACTCCCGCACCGTCCGGACGACGTTGAGCGCGTTGCCGTACCCGGTGTCGGCGTCGGCGATCAGCGGGACGTCGACCGCCTGGGCCATCCGCCGGGCGTTGTCGGTCATCTCCGCGCCGCCCAGCAGTCCGACGTCCGGGCGGCCCAGCAGCGAGGCCGACGTCCCGAAGCCGGTCATGTAGACCACGTCGAAACCGGCCTGCTGCACCAGGCGGGCGCTGAGCGCGTCGTAGGCGCCGGGCGCGATGAGCGGGCTGCGGGTCTCCTGGGCGGCGGCCAGCAGCTCGCGCAGCCGGGCGCGCGGGTTCGGGCGGGGGGCGACGAACGAGGTCACGAGGGGTCCTTCCGGGACGTGGGCCGACGGGGCTCCCGCACGGGGGGACGGGAGCCCCGCCGGCGGCTCAGCCGAGCAGGGGCTTGACCTTCTCGCCGAAGGTCTGCACGCCCTGCTCGACGTCGTCGAAGGTGAACATCATCCCCTTCACGCCCTGCATCGTGGCGACCTCGTCGATCTGCCGGGCGACGGTCTCGGGGGAGCCGACCAGGGTGGCCATGTCGACGTTGACCGCACCCTCGGGGAGGTTGATCGTCCGCGCCGTCCCACCCTCGTCGGCGGCCGCGGCGGCGGCCACTTCTCGGTGCTCCCGGTAGGTCTCGGGGGTGTTCAGGCCAGGCCGCGCAGGTCTCGGCCGCCGCGCCCAGCGCCGTCCCGGGGTCGCCGCCCAGGGTGAAGAGGCGCTGTCAGTCGACCATCACCAGGCCGGGGTGCTCGGTGGAGTCGAGGCGACCGACGCCGACCGTCACCGCCTCGGGCGTGCTCACCCGGCCAGCCCTTCCGCGACGAAGCCAGCGAACGTGGCGAGTCGGACGCCCTGCAGCCGGCAGGCCTCCAGGGCGACCTCGTCGGGGGCGGCGCCGGAGCGGGAGACGAAGGAGCCGCCGTAGGGGTTGCCGGACTCCTTCATGAGGTGCCGCTCGCCGTAGCCGAGGGGCAGGACCAGCGAGCCCCAGTGGTAGAGCACGTTGTTCATCGCCAGGATCGTCGACTCGAGGCCGCCGTGGCCGGTGGAGGCGCTGGTGAACGCCGTCCCGACCTTGTCGGCGAGCTTCCCCTGGAACCAGAGGCCGCCGGTGGTGTCGAGGAACTCCTTGAGCTGGCCGGCGGGCAGGCCGAAGCGGGTGGGGCTGCCGAGGGCCAGGCCGTTGGCCCACTCGAGGTCGTCGAGGGTGGCGGTCTCGTACTCCGCGGCGTCGACGAAGGCCTGCCACTTCGGGTTGGCCGCGATGGCGGCGGGCGGGGCGAGCTCGGGGACGATGCGCAGCCGCACCTCGGCGCCCTGTTCCTGCGCGCCCCTCCCGATGGCCTGCGCCATGGCGGCCAGGTTGCCGGTGGCGGAGTAGAAGACGACGGTGACGCGGGGGGTGACGGGCACGTTCCCATCCAACTGTCAGACGATTGCCGTCGTCAACGCCTGGCTGTCAACGCTGTGTGCACGCGCGCTGGCAGACTGGCCGGCGTGACCAGCGGCGTGCCGGCGGGACCCGCGTACGCCGTGCTGGCCGGGCAGATCCGGGCGCGGATCCTGTCGGGCGACCTGGCCCCCGGCGCGCGTCTGCCCGCCGAGCAGGAGCTGTCGGCGGACTTCGGGGTAGGCCGCAGCACCGTGCGCGAGGCGCTCCGCTCGCTGGCCAGCCAGAACCTGATCCAGACCACCCGCGGGGTCAGCGGTGGCAGTTTCGTCAGCGTGCCCACGATCGGGCACATCAGTGCCCACCTGGAGACCGGCGTCGCCCTCATGGCTGCTGCCGAGCGGGTGACCGTGGCGCAGCTGATGGCCACCCGGCACATCCTCGAGGTGCCGGCTGCCGGTGAGGCGGCCCTGCACCGCACCTCCGAGCATCTCGAGGACCTGCGTCGCGCCGAGTTCGACCCCGCGTCGTCGTCCGGGGAGGCGACCTACGCGGCCAACCAGGACTTCCACCTGGTCCTGCTGCGCGCCACCGGCAACCCGCTGCTGGAGGTGATCACGGCCCCCTTGTTCCGGGTGCTGGGGACGCGGTTCGGGCGGGACCATGCGCCTGATGGGTTATGGGCGTGTGTCGCTGACGATCACGCCGAGCTGCACGATCTGGTTGCCGGCCAGGACGCGGACGGGGCTTCTGCCGCGATGGGGCGGCACCTGGGGCACCTGACCGGGGCGTACGAGCAGATGGACCGGCTCAACCGGGGGTGACCAGCCTTGACGGGCGGGCTTGTACGACAGACTGTATGTGCATGACGACGACGGCAGGACCCAGCGAGGTGTGGCAGGCCCGCATCGACTCCGACCTGGCGGCTGCCCTCCGGGAGGACTCCGCGGTGCTGGGGCTGAGCGGGCGCACCGAGATCGTGCGCGCGGCCTTGGCGATGCTGCACCAGCGGGCGGCCGAGGAGCGGATGGCCCGTAGCGTGACCGACTTCTACGGCGACCAGCCCGTCCCGCTGCCGGTCGGGGTGCGACGGGCACGGCCGGTGGACGGTGGCGAGGCCACCGGTGCCCCTTCCTGACCCGCTCCGGGGGGAGGTCTGGGACGTCGACTTCCCCGACTTCGGCCGTCACCCCGCCGTCGTCCTGAGCGTGAACGCCCTGAACAGCCGCCTGGGTCACGTCGCGGTCGTACCGGTCACCGGAACTCCCGGTCCGGCAGCGACGCACATCGCGCTGACCGCAGACGCCGGGCTGACCCGCTACGACCAGTCCTACGCCGACGTGACCGCGCTCCAGCCGGTCGACCGAGCGGCGCTCGTGCGCCAGCGGGGCAGGCTGGCACCCGGTGAGGTCGATGGACTGGCCACCCAGCTGAGGACCTACTTGGGCCTGTGAGTGACCCCCAAGCCAGTGCCACGGCTGGCTCGCGGGGAAGGGGCTGCAGCTCCTGGGCAGGAGTGGTGTCCGGTGAACCTCTCCCGGCGTCAGCTGCCCATCTGAGGGCCGATCAGGAAGACGTGCCCCGAGGTCGACGCGGGTGGACAGGGACGTGCTCCGACGACCCGACCGGAGTGCGGGCCGCCTCACGTCGGTTGCCCAGACGCGCGTTGCTGGGTCGTCGACAGCTCACAAAAGTGCCCCGATTGACGCCCCTCAGTGGGAAGACACATCGGACGGGTCTAGCGGGACGCTCCGGCAAGCCCCTGGTCAGGGCGACGCCGCACAGTCGACCCGTCCCAGTAGACG
>JAOPVM010000260.1 GCA_025966215.1 Klenkia sp. | reverse complement strand
GCCATCCGGCTGCTCGGCTGAGCGGTCGTTCCGGCGGACCGGGAGCATCGGGCGGTGCAACCCTTCCGACGAACTCGCCGACAGCGGGCTGGACCTGACCACCGTGCTGACCACCGTGCTGGCCCTGCGACACTCCGCCGGCGGTCAGCTCGCCGCCGGGGCCGCCGCTGCGCCGGGTCGTCGGCGACACCCATCCGGGTCCACAGCACGAGGTCGGCGTCCGGTGCCACCGCCGCGGTCGGGTCCAGCTGCGCCCGGACGGCGATCCGCCGGGCGTCGACGCGGGGCGAGCGGTGCGCACCGCAGCGCCGGGCAGACTCCGGTGGGTGGCCTCCTTCTTCCTGCCCCGCTCGACCGACGCCGACCAGGCCGAGCGGCTGTACGAGGCCCTCGCCGAGTTCGCCGCCTGCGAGCCTGCCCCGGCCGGGGAGCGGGTGCAGGCCATCGGGTTCACCCAGGACGGCGCCGACTGGACCGCCGAGGTCGGCGAGGAGCTGACCGGCCGCCGGACGAGGTCGACGCTCCGACGCGGGGAACTGCTCGAGCACACCGAGGAGCTGACGACCGGCACGCTGGTGCTCGCGGTCTACCCGGGCGACCCGTTCGTCGTCGTCACCGATGCCGCTCCGATCACCGGGGCCCGCTCGGAGTGGGCCAATCCGTTCTCCGTGCCGAACCCCGGGCGGATCACGCTCTTCACCCCGTCCTGACCCTGGAGGACCCTCGTGCCCAGCGCCCTCGCCCGCGTCGTCCCACCGCTGCTGCGACTGCTCCGCTTCAAGCGCACCTTCGCCACGCCGCAGGGCATGCACGACCGGCTCGCCGAGGTCGCGCTGCGGCCCGAGGCGTACGGCCCGCCCGCCCGGTTGCCCGGCGGGGTGCGGGTCACCGTCGACCACGCGACCGGGTGGCCGGTCTACGTGGTCGCCCCGACGGGGACGCCGTCCGGGCAGCACGTCGTGTACGTGCACGGCGGGTCGTGGGCCTTCGAGATCAGCCCGTTCCACTGGCGGTTGATCGCCCGCGTGGTGGCCGAGAGCGGTGCCACGGTGACCGTGCCGATCTACCCGCTGACCCCGGTGGGGACAGCGGCCACCGTCGTCCCGGCCGTCGCGGACCTGCTGGCCGACCTGGTCGAGCGGCAGGGTGCAGCAAACGTGACCGCGATGGGTGACTCCGCGGGCGGGCAGATCTCGCTGTCCGCGGCCTTGCTGCTGCGCGACCGGGGTGTGCCGCCGCTGCGCCGCACGGTGCTGATCTCCCCGGCGTTGGACCTGTCGCTGACCAACCCGGAGATCGACCGGGTGGAGCCCACCGACCCGTGGCTGGCGCGACCGGGCATCCGGGTCAGCATCGACCTGTGGCGGGACGGGCTGCCCTTCGACGACCCCCGGGTCAGTCCGCTGGCCGGTGACCTGGCCGGGCTGGGGCCGATCACCGTGTTCGGCGGCTCGCTGGACATCACCCACCCCGACATCCGGCTGCTGGTCGACCGGGCCCGGGCGGCCGGCGTCGAGGTCGACGACCAGGACGGGCCGGGCATGGTGCACGTCTGGCCGCTGCTGCCGATCCCGGAGGGCCGGGCCGCCCGGCGGGTCGTCGTGGCCGGGCTGCGGGGCTGACTCACCCCCCGATCGGGCGGCGCAGGCCGCTGGCCCGCACCACCGGCCGGGCCACGGCGGCGCGCACCGAGTCCTCGCTGCCGACCACCCGAACCCGGGCCCTGGCCCGGGTGACCGCGGTGTACAGCAGCTCCCGGGTGAGCAGCGGCGACCCGACCGGGGGCAGCAGCACGGTGACCGCCTCGAACTGGCTGCCCTGGCTGCGGTGCACGGTGAGCGCGTGCGCGGTGCGCACCGAGGACAGCCGGGACAGCGGCAGTGGCTCCCGCCCGTCGAAGGCCGCACGCAGCCCGTCGGGACCCCGGACCACCACCCCGGTGTCCCCGTTGAACAGCGCGTTGTCGTAGTCGTTGGCGGTGACCGACAACGGCTGACCCGGCCACCAGTCCCCGGGCAGCGCCCCGGTCCAGCGGGTGACCTGGTCGTTCCAGTGCCCGACGCCGTACGGGCCGCTGCGGTGCGCGCAGAGCAGCCGGTGCCGCCCCAGCAGGGACAGCGCCTGGGGGCCGTCCCCGGCACGCGCGGCGACGCCCAGCTCCTCGGCCGCCGCCCGCACCTCCGCAGCCAGCGCGTCGGGGGTGGGGTCCAGCGAGAGCCCCTCGCCGTGGGCGAGCAGCTCGACGACCCGGTCGGCCTGCCCCGCCCGCACCGCCTCGGCCAGCGCGCCGATGCTCCGGCCGTAGCGGTGCGACACCCGCAGCCGGACGACCCCGTTGCCCAGCTGGTCGAGCTCGGTGGCGTCGAGGTCCAGGTCGTCGGCGGCCTCGGGGGGCGTGGGCGCCGGCCGGCCGACAGCGGGGCGGTGCACCAGGTCGCTGAGCACCGCCCCGGCCTCCACCGGGGTGAGCTGGTCGGGGTCGCCGACGAGCACCAGGCGGGCGGTCGGCCGCACCGCCTCCAGCAGCCGGGCCATCAGGGTCAGCGGCACCATCGAGGACTCGTCGACCACGACCACGTCGAAGGGCAGCCGGTTGCCCGCGTCGTGCGTGAAGCGGCTGCGGCTGTCGGGCCGCCAGCCCAGCAGCCGGTGCAGCGTGGAGGCGGTCAGGTCCAGGGGCAGCCCCAGCTCGACGGCCTGGGCCCGGACCGACTCCTGCAGGCGGGCCGCGGCCTTGCCGGTGGGGGCGGCCAGCGCGATCCGCACCCGCGGGCCCTCCTGGGCCACCAGCAGCGCCAGCAGCCGGGCGACGGTGTGCGTCTTCCCGGTGCCGGGTCCACCGGTGATGACGCTGACCCACCGCCCGGCGGCCACCGCGGCGGCCAGCCGCTGCCGGTCCGGCGCCGGCCCGGGGAACAGGGTGGGCAGCGCCGAGAGGTCCAGGGCGGGCGGTGGCTGGTCGGCCCGGGCGTCGAGCTCGGCCCGGACCAGCTGCTCCTGCTGCCAGTACCGGTCCAGGTAGAGCAGCCCGTCGACCCAGCGCAGCGGCTGCCACGGGGCGTCGGGGCCGACGGCGACCAGCGGGCTGGCGGTCACCGCGGACCAGTCGGTCGGCCAGGGCAGCTCGACCTCGTCGGGCGCCGGCGTGTCCCCGACCCCCGTCTCCTCCTCGGGCACCACGGTCTCGGCGACGGTGGCCAGGTCGACGCACACCGAGCCGGTACGCACCCCGCGCACGGCGAGGGCGGCGGCCAGCAACACGGTCTCGTCGGTCTCCCCGCCGAGCCGGGACAGCCGAAGCGCCACGTGCACGTCGGCCGGGGCCAGCACGCCGGCCTCGGCGAACGCGGCCAGCAGGCCGGTGGCCCGGGTGGGGATCACGAGCGACCGGCCAGCAGGTCCGACAGCCCGGTGACCAGGGCGGTGGGCGGGGTCCAGGTGAACACGCCCGCGCCGGGCTCGCTGTCGGGACCCGCCATGCCGCGGACGAAGAGGTAGAGCACGGGACCCAGGTGCAGCGCCGGGTCGTAACCCGGCTGCCGCCAGCGCAGGAACCGGTGCAGGGCGGCGGAGTAGAGCAGCGCCTGCAGCACGTAGTGCGCGTGCTGCATCTCCTCGGCCATGGCGTCGGCCGCGTAGTGCCCGGTGGTCAGCGGTTCGGCGCCCAGCCGGTTGGTCTTGTAGTCGACGACCGCGTAGCGCGGCCCGGGCAGCCGCAGCACCGCGTCGATGCTGCCGGTGAGGAACCCGCGCAGCGCGGCCGGCTCCACCCCGGACAGCCGGTCGGCGTAACCGGCGACCGGGCCGAGGTCGTGCGCGCGCAGCAGCGCGACCACATCGGCCAGCGTGCTGTGCGGCACGGCGTCGTCGCCACCGGCCAGGGGCAGTTCGAAGTCCAGCTCGGCCAACCGGTCGGCGGCCGGGAGTGACGCCAGGGTGGTCCCGGTGTCGTCCAGGGGGGTGTGCAGCACCGGACGCAGTCCGTCGGCGAGTGCGTCCGGGGCCACCCCGGGCACCGCGAAGCGCCGCACCGCGTCCACGCACCGCTCGTCGAGCGCGGCGGGGTCCAGGTCCTCCAGCACGGCGTGCACCAGGGTGCCGAACGCGGCCCCGCCGGGCAGGTCGGTCAGCGGGGAGGGCAGGCCCCCGGGGACAGCACCGGCCAGCTGGTCGGTGTCGGCCTCGTCGTCCGTGCCGGGCGCATCGGGCTCGCTGGCCGCCCCCAGCTCGTGGGCCGACCGGGTGAGGGAGCTGTAGGAGGTGCGCCGCCAGTCCTCGTCCAGCGTGCGGGTGAACGTGCTGACCGACAGCTCCTGGACCGGCTCGGCCGGCGGTGTCCACCGGGTGGTCGAGGGGTTGCCCACCTCCTCGACCGTGGTGCGGCCCCCGGAGGCGTCGACCAGGGACTGCAGGTGGTCGGCCGCCGCCTCGTCGGAGGCGGGCACCGGTACCGAGCCCGCGGGCTGCTGTCCGGGGGCCGCGCCGCCGAAGAGCAACCGGTGCAGCGGGGCGGCCGGGGTGTTGCGGCTGGGCGCCCAGTGCACGACCAGCTGCGCCGCGGCCCGGGTCAGGGCGACGTAGAGCAGCCGGAGGTCCTCCCCCAGCTCCTCGTCGTCGTGCCGGGCCCGGGCTTCCCGGTACCCGGCCGAGCCCGGGCCGCCGACGTGCAGCACCCGGTGCCCGGCCTCGTCGTGCAGCCGGAGCACGTCGGGGTCCTCCGGTGACCACCGGTCCCAGCCGAAGGGCACGTGCACCACCGGGAACTCCAGGCCCTTGCTGACGTGCACGGTCATCACCTGCACCGCGGCGGCATCGGACTCCAGCCGGCGGCTCCGCTCGTCGGTGCCCTCGATCTCGGCCCGGGCGATCCGCCGGCGCAGCCACTCGACCAGCGCGGTGAGACCCAGGGACTCCCGCACCGCCACGGCGTGCAGCACCTGTCCGACGTGCCGCAGGTCGGTGAGCACGCGCTCGCCGTCGGGGCGGCGCAGCACCCGGGCGGGCAGGCCCTCCTCGGCGGTGAGCACCTCGAGGAACGCGGCCACCCCGCGCTCACCGAGCAGGTCGGCCCAGCCCCGCAGCCGCGGGCCGAGGGCATCGGTGACGGCGTCACCGTGCTGGTCCAGGGACACCTCGCTCTCCCCCAGGAAGACCGACAGCGCTGCCGCGCGCACCCGGCCCGCCCGGTGCGGCTGTTCCAGCGCCTCCAGGAGCACCAGCCAGGAACGGGCGCTGACGGTGCCGAACACGCTGCCACCGCCGGCCATCACGGCCGGCACCCCGACCGCGCCGAGGGCCTCGCGCACCAGGTGGCCCTGCTTGTTGGTGCGCACCAGCACCGCCACGTCACCGGGCGCCACCGGCCGGTCCTCGAACCGGGCCGGCCCGGACAGCAGGCTCACCACGTCGGCGGCGACGTCCCGGGCGACCACGTCCCGCAGCCGGTCGACCTTGGGGTAGCCGCGGTACTGCGGACCCGCACCGACGCGGCGGAGCCGGCGCAGCCGCAGCGGCGCGCCGGCGCCGGTCAGCCGGGCCGTGGGGTGCGCGGACTCCACCGGCCGCACCACGATCCGCGGGTCACCGAGGGCGGCCCCGCCGAACACCGGCTCCAGTGCCTCGAGCAGCACCTGGTCCGAGCGCCAGTTGGTGGCCAGGGTGGACCGGCTGTCCGCGACGGACGCGGCGGCGAGGTAGGTGGTGACGTCTCCGCCGCGGAAGCCGTAGACGGCCTGTTTCGGGTCGCCGATGAGCACCAGGGTGGTACGGCCGTGGAAGGCGCGCTGCAGCACGTCCCACTGGACCGGGTCGGTGTCCTGGAACTCGTCGACCATCACCACCCGGTACCGGGAGCCGACCCGCTCGCAGGCCACCGGACCGTGCTCGGGGTGGGCCAGGGCGTCGCGCAGCAGGGAGAGCCAGTCGTCGTAGTCGACCAGACCGAGCCGGCGCTTGCGACGCTCCACCTCGTCGCGCACCGCCTGTGCGGCCCGGCGCCGACGGCCGGGCACCCCGGGGTCGGCGACCGGCTCCAGCCGGGCCTGCCGGTCGCTGCCGACGCTCCGCCGTCCCAGCTCCAGGAGCTGGTGGTGCTCCAGGAACGGCGGCACCGCCGGGCCCGAGGTGGCGAAGCTGCGCAGGTAGAGGTCGTCGACCACCTCGCCGACGAGGTCGTCGACGTCCTCGGTGAACGTCGCGGTGGGGTCACGGTCGGCGGCGGTGCCCAGCCCGGCGAGCATCTGGGAGCAGAACGAGTGCGTGGTGGCGATGGTGGCGGCGTCGAAGCCGGCGAGCCCCACCTCCAGCCGGACCCGGCGTCGCTCGACCTCGGCGTCGTCGGCGGTGGCGAGCAACGCCAGCACCGGGTCGTCACCGGAGCGGGCGGTCGCGGGGTCGCGCAGGCCCCGCTCGGCCGACACCATCCGCTCGCGCACCCGGTCCCGCAGCTCGCGGGAGGCGGCGTTGCCGAACGTCACCAGCATGACCTCGCCCAGCTCGGCGACGCCCTCGGCGACGAAGCGGGTGGTGAGCGCGGCGATGGTGAACGTCTTGCCGGTGCCCGCGCTGGCCTCCAGCACCGTGGTGCCGACGGGCAGGGGCCCGCAGACGTCGAAGGCGTCCGGGGCCGGGGCCGAGCGGGGGCCAGGGGTGCTCACGAGGTGGTCTCCGCATCCAGCAGGGGGGTCCAGAACCGGCGGGCCAGCACGCCGAAGCGGGTCGTCTCGCCCGGCCACCGCTCGTCCTCGAGCGGAGCGGGGTCGGTCAGCACGGTCAGCGGTGGCCGCTGGCCCCAGACGTGCACGTGGTGCTTCTCCTCCTGCTCGCCGGGGAACCTCCCGCCGGTCCACTCCCGGCCGGCCTGGTCCAGCGCCTGTTCGGGGACGTCACCGCCGGCCCGGGCCCGGGCGTACGCGTGGGAGGTCTTGACCGCCATCGGCAGCGGCTCACACGTGCCACGGTCGTACAGGTCGAGCAGGTCGGCGAGCACCGCCCGGGCGGCGGCGGGGGCGACCAGGGTGGAGGTGCGGGCCCGCGAGCCGTACCGGCCGACGGTCACCGCGCGCCCGGTGCCCTCGGTCGCCGCCAGCGCGAGCGCCTGCACCCAGCCCCGGGCGCGGTGCTTGGGGCCCAGGCTGGAGTACGTCACGCCGACCACCGCGCCGTCGCGGACCCCGTTGACCGTGCCGGCCAGTTCACGGCCGCCGAGATCGAGGCGCACGTCGACGGCCCGGGCCGGTGGGGCCAGCAGCGGGCCGGCGACCGCGACGAGCGGTCCGACCCGGCCGGACACCCGGCCCAGCACTGCATCGCCCAGCGCCCCTGGGGGCAGGGTGCCGCGCAGCCACTCGCTGCGTTCGGCGTCCGGGGTGGGGACCCCGGCCAGCCCGGCCCGGAGCAGCCGCTCGCCGACCGCCCACTCCTGCAGTGCGTCCAGCGACGCCGACAGCGCGTCGTCCACCTCGTCGTCCTCGCCGGGCAGGGTGACCTGCAGCCGCTGCCGCAGGTAGGCCCGGACCGGGTGCTCGACGAAGGACACCAGGTCCTCCAGGGCCACCGGGCCCGACCGGGTCGGCAGGGCCTGGCGGGCCGGGACGGGCACGCGGGGCAGCGAGGCCTGCCGGGCGCCGGCCAGGCTGACCGGGTCGAAGCTGGTCGGGCGTGGGCCGACGAACTGCCGGGGGTCGTGCGCCTGCAGCGGGTGGCGCACCACGAGGTCCTCCCGGGGCTGCCCGGTGGCGGTGGCCAGTGCGTCGAGCAGCTCCCCGACCGGCACCGCGGGCGGCCGCCGCGCGCCGCTGACCGGGTCGGCGCCGGTGTGGAAGACCAGCAGCCGGTCGGTCGCCGAGAGCACCGCGTCCAGCAGCAGCTGACGGTCCTCGCTGCGCACGTCGCGCTCGCCGATGCGGGGGTCCCGGGCGAGCACGTCGTCGCCGTCGATGCCCGAGGTGCGGGGGAAGACACCGTCGTCGAGGCCCAGGAGCACCACGACCCGGTGCGGCACCGAGCGCATCGGCACCAGGGTGCAGACGGTCAGGTTGCCGGTGCGGAAGTTGGCCCGGGTGGGCCGGCCGCGCAGCCGGTCGGCGAGCATCGCGCGCACGTCGGCCAGCCGGACCGTGCTGGACCCTCCCTCGGCGGCCTCGGCGAGCTCGCGGCGGGCCTGGGCCAGCTGCCACACCTCGTCGGGCCCGACGGCGGTGAGCGCGTCGAGGGCGTCGGTGAGGGTGGCCACCCAGTGGCCCACCGGGTGCTCGCCGTCCAGCGCGGCGAGCACGACCTCGAGCCGGTCGACCAGTTCGGCCAGCCGTCCGGCCAGGTCGACGTCGCTGCTGTCCACGTCGTCCAGCGGCAGCGCGGTGCCCAGCCACACGGGGTGGTCCTCGGAGGTGGTGACCCCCAGGAGCACCCGGTCCAGGCCGGTGCGCCAGGTGTTCTGCGGCACCCGGTCCATCAGGTAGGGCGCCCGGGTGGCCGCGTCCAGGCCCCAGCGGACCCCGGAGCGGGCCACCCAGTCGCGGATGCGCTCGAGGTCCTCGTCGGTGAAGCCGAACAGGGCGCGCACCCCTGCGGTGGCGGCGAGGTCGAGGACCTGGCTGGCGGTCACCCGGCTGTGCGCGAGCTCCAGCAGCAGGGCCACGGTGTCCAGCAGCGGGTTGGTCTGGCGCAGGCTCCGGTCGGCCAACCGGACCCGCAGGGCGTTGCCGGGGTGCGGCAGGCCGGGGCCGAGCCCGAAGGTCGCCGAGACCAGCGGGGCGAAGGTCTCCACGTCGGGGCAGAGCACCAGCACGTCGCGGGGTTCGAGCGTGGGGTCGTCGGCGAACAGCCGCAGCAACACCTCGCGCAGCACCTCGACCTGGCGGGCGGGGCCGTGGCAGGCGTGCACCTGCACGGTGTCGTCGGCAGCGACTGCGCCCGGTGCCGGGGGCGTGTCGTCGCGCAGGTCGCGCTGCACCCGGGCCAGCAGGGTGGTGGGCGCGGCCCCGGGACCGGGGTGGTGGGCGTCGACGTGGGCCGGCAGTCGCAGCTGCAGCTCCCGCACGTCGCGGCCCAGGCTGCGCAGCAGCGGGTGCCGGGCGACGGTGGTGGTCGGGTCGTCGCGGCGCCGCCCGGCGGTGGCCCCGGCGATCCCGGCCCACAGCGCCGGGCTGGGGTGCGGCAACCACAGGTGCACGTCGCGGTGCTCGGCGAGGGCGTCCAGCACCGCCAGCGAGCGGGTGGGCAGCCGGGTGGGGCCGAAGACGCTGACCCGGTCCGGCAGGTCGGACAGCGCCGGGTCCGACCGCAGCGCGGTGCAGGCCTCGGCCAGGCCCTCCGACGGTCCGGGGCCCAGCCGGTCGCGCAGCCGCCGCCACAGGTGGGCCTGCCAGACCAGGTCGGCCGGGAGCGGGCTGCTGCCGTCGGTGTCGTGGCCGGCGGCCCAGTCGCGCAGCATCCCGGGCCGGTGGGCGGCGTAGGAGGCGAACAGGCCGGACAGGTGTGCCGCCGCGGCCCAGCGGCGGCCACGGCGGGACCCGTCGGCGTCGTCGCCGTCGGGGCCGGCGCCGAGGTGGTGGGCGAGCACCGCGCACCAGGGCTCGCCGAGGCTCTCGTCGACGACGTCGAGCAGCGGCCACAGCGGCTGGGCCCACGGGTCGGCGCGGGGGTCGATCCCGGTGGCGGCGGCCAGGGCCTCGTCGACCAGCCGGGCCGAGGAGGGGAAGCGCACCCCGGAGCAGATGCCGTCGGCCGCGTCACCGGCGCCGAGCACGGTGGACAGCCGCTGGGCCAGCCAGCGCTCGACGCCCTTGGCCGGGACCGCCACGACCTCCTCGGCGAACGGGTCGGGCAGCGGGCGCGCCAGCACCCCGGCCAGCGCGTCCGCCAACCGGTCGGCGCGTTCGGCCCGATGCACGTTCAGCACGCGGCCTGTCTACCCGACCCCACCGACAGGACCGTCGCCGCGCAGGTCGGCGAGCCAGTCGGCCACCGTGCGGTGCGGCGCCCACCCCGTCGCCCGGGCCCGGGTGAGGTCCAGGGTGACCTCGGCGGCGACCTGGTCGACGGCGTACCGGGTGACCACCGGGTCGGGGCCCCGGCCGAGCACCCCGGCGACGGCGGCGGCCAGCCGCACCGGCACGTGCCGGACCCGCACCGGTCCCCCGGTGAGGGCGGCCAGGGCAGCGGACACCGTCGCGTCGCGGGGGTAGGGGGCAGCGTCGGCCACGTTGTAGGCACCGGCCGGCCAGTCGGCGGCGGCCAGGCAGGCCGAGGCCAGGTTCTCCACCGCGGTCAGGCTGGTCGGCACGTCCTGGCCGGGCAGGGTGAGCACCCCGTGGCGCAGCGCACGGCGCAGCCGGGGCACCAGGTGCCGGTCGCCGGGTCCGTAGACCGCGTGCGGGCGCAGCACCACGGCGCCGGCGTCCCGGGCCAGTCGGTCACCGGCGGCCTTCGTCCCCGCGTAGGCGTTGAGGTGACCGCCGCCGGTCGGGTGGTCCTCGCGCACCGACGCCCGGGGCAGCCGCGGGTCGTAGACGCTGGCCGAGCTGACCCACACCACGGGTCGGTCGGCCGCGGCATCGAGGACCCGGGCCGCCCCGGCCACGTTCACCGCCCGGAAGTGCGCCCCGTCACGGCCCGGCGCCGGGTCGCCGACCGCTGCGGCGAGGTGCACCAGGACGTCGATCCCCGTCAGGTCCGGCGCCGGGCCGACGGCGTCCCACCGCCGGTGCTCCCCCACCGGCCCGGGACGGCGGCCCACGCAGACCACCCGGGCGCCACGGGAGGCGGCCGTCCGCGCGACGGCAGCCCCGCAGAACCCGCTGGCCCCGGTCACGCCGACCACCCGGCCGGCCAGGTCGCGGCTCACCGGGCGGCGCTCACGACCAGGACGGCCCAGGACGGCAGCGCCGAGCGCCGGTCGGCCCGGGCCCGGACCACCCGCGGCCG
>JAOPVM010000242.1 GCA_025966215.1 Klenkia sp. | reverse complement strand
CCACCGGCGCGGTGCTCGCGGTCGTCGTCGTGCTCGTGCTGTGCCAGGTCCTCGCCGTCACCGCGAGCACCGAGGTGTTCGACCGCTACGTCTCCAACCTCGCCCAGCTGGCGGCCGGGGCCGCCGCGACCGGTGCCGGGGCCTGGCGGGCCGCGAGCCTGAGCGGGCGCAACCGCTGGTCCTGGGGCCTGCTCACCGCCGGCACGGCCGCCTGGACGCTCGCCCAGGGGTGGTGGTGCTGGGTGGAGATCGTCCAGGACGGCGCCACCCCCTTCCCCTCGGTCGCCGACGTCGGCTTCATCGCCTTCCCCCTGCTGGCCGCCACCGCCCTGCTCCTGCACCCCGCCGGGGGCGGGAACACGGGCCGGTGGCAGCGGACCCTGGACGCGGTGATGACCTCTGCCGCGGTCGGGCTGGTGAGCTGGGAGACCACCCTCGGGGCGGTCGTCGCCGTCGACGTCACCGAGGACTCGCTCACCTCCACCCTGCTGGTCGCCTACCCGGTCCTCGACGTGCTGCTGATCGTGCTGACCGTCCTGACCCTGGCCCGCAGCACGCACGGCCGCACGCCGTTGGCCCTGGTCGGGGCGGGACTCACCGCCTTCAGCGTCTCCGACAGCGCGTTCGCCTACGTGGCCGCCACCGGTGCCTACGTGGGCAGCTCGCTGGACCTGGGCTGGATCGCCGGCTTCCTGCTGATCGCCCTGGCCGCGCTCAGCCCCCGCGACCCGGCCGGCCAGCAGGACCTGGCGGCTGCGGCCGAACGGCCCGGACGGCCCACCGGCGCCCGCGCCGCCTTCCTGCCGTACGTCCCGGTGGCGGTGGCCCTGGTGAACACCGTCGCCCTCGCCCTCGGCGGGCGTCAGCTGGCCGGCGGCGAGCTGCTCACCGCCGGCCTCGTCGCCGCCATGCTGCTCACCCGCCAGTACCTGGCGCTGCGCGACAACGGCCGGCTGGCCGCCGAGCTCGCGGTGCGTGAGGCGGAACTGCGGCACCAGGCCTTCCACGACGGCCTGACCGGCATCGCCAACCGGGCGTTGTTCCGCGACCGGCTCGAGCACGCCCTGCAGCTGCACGCCCGGGACCTGCGCCCGGTGTCGGTGGTGTTCCTCGACCTCGACGACTTCAAGGTCATCAACGACACCCTCGGGCACGCCGCCGGCGACGACCTCCTGGTCCGGGTCGCCGAACGGCTCACCGGCTCGGTGCGCACCGGGGACACCGTGGCCCGGCTCGGCGGGGACGAGTTCGCCGTCCTGCTCGAGGACGGCGGCGACCCGATGCAGATCGGCAGCAAGATCGCCGGCGGCCTGGCCACCCCGTTCACGCTGCGGGGCACCACCCTGGAGGTGCACGCCAGCATCGGCATCTGCGCGCTGTCGGCCGACGACCCGCCGATCGCCGCCGACGAGCTGCTGGCCCGCTCGGACACCGCGATGTACTCGGCCAAGCGCTCGGGCAAGGACCGGATCGTCACCTACAGCGTGGGCATGAGCCTGGCCGAGCTGCAGGACCAGGAGCTGCGGCAGGCGCTGCGCACGGCCATCGACGACCGCCGGGTGCGGCTGGCCTACCAGCCCATCGTCGAGCTGGAGACCGGCCGGGTGCTGGGCCTGGAGGCGCTGGCCCGGTGGCGCCACGGGGACGCCGACGTCCCCCCGGACGTCTTCATCCCCCTCGCCGAGCGCACCGGGCTGATGCCGGCGCTGACCGCCGACCTGCTCACCGAGGCCTGCGGCCAGCTCGCCGACTGGACCCGCGGCCGGCACGAGCCGCTGGCCGTGCACGTGAACATCGGCCCCAGCCAGCTGATCGCCCCCGGCTTCGTGCACACCGTCGGCGAGCTGGTCACCCGCTACCGACTGCTGCCGGGGCGGCTGGTCCTGGAGATCACCGAGTCCGGCATCTTCGCCGACCTGGACGCCGCCCGGCGCACCGTGGCCCAGCTGCGCACCCTGGGCGTCGGGGTCTCCCTGGACGACTTCGGGGTCGGCTACTCCTCGTTGGCCCAGCTGAACTCGATGCCGCTGGACTCGGTGAAGATCGACCGGTCCTTCCTCACCACCATCGACACCGACGACCGTCAGGCCACCTTCCTGCGCGCGGTCCTGCGGCTGGCCGACGACATCGGTCTGCAGGTGGTCGCCGAGGGTGTCGAGCGCCCCTCCCAGGTGCGCGCGCTGCGCGAACTGGGCTGCGAGTTCGCCCAGGGCTTCCTGCTCGGCCGGCCGATGGACGGCGCCGACGTCCCCGCCCTGCTCGACCGCCGGGCCCTCGCCGTCGGCTGACCCCCTCGACGGGGTGGGACGGCGTCAAGGCCCGCCCGGCCCGCGTCGATGGACACGGTGTGACCGATCTGTTCGAGCCCACGCGCCGCGCCGACTGCCGCCCGCTGCTGGCCGACCCCGACGACCTGAGCCTCGCGCTGTCGCCGGTGGTCGACCTGTCCGCCGCCTCGGTGGCGGGCTGGTCGGCGGCGGCCCGCTTCCCGGGCACCGCGACGCCCGACGTCTGGTTCGCCGCTGCCGCCGACGCGGGTCTCGCCGCTCCCCTGCAGGCGCTGCTGCTGCAGACCGCGCTGGCCCGCCGGCCCGCCGACGGCTGGCTCTCCGTCCCGGTCGACCCCTGGCTGCTCGGTGCCCCGGTGGTGCACACGGCCCTGGACACCCCGCTGTCCGGGGTGCTCCTCGAGCTCGCCGACTCCCCCGTGGACGACGAGGGCACCCTGCTGCGGCGCTGCCACCTCCTCGCCGAGCGCGGCGCCAGCCTCGCCGTCCCCACCACGCTGCTGCACCGGCTGCCCCAGCTCCCCGCCGACGTGGTCGTCCTGCCCCCGGCGCTGACCGCCGGGCTGGCCGGCGACCCACGCCGCACCGCGGTCGCCGCCGGCGTCCTGGGCTACGCCGAACGCACCGGCGCCCTCGTGCTGGCCGACGGCGTGGAGACCACCGCCGAGCTCTCCGGCCTGAGCAGCCTCGGGGTGCACCTGGCCCGCGGCTGGCTGCTCGGGCGACCGGGCGCGACCCCCGGCCCCGCCGCCGCGGACGTGCTGCGGCTGGTGCGGCGCCGCGCCGTGCAGGGACGACGGGACGCGACCGTCGCCGGTCTGCTGCGCCCGGTGCGGTGCTGGCTGCCCGGTCGCGACGACCGCCAGCTCACCCCGCCCGTCGTCGTCCTGGACCCCGCGGGCAGCCCGGCCTCGATGAGCCTGGTCGACGCCCGCACCGGCGTGTGGTTCGACGCCCCGGTCACGCTCACCCTGCCCGCCGACACCCCGGTCGTCGAGGCGCTGCACCGCGCGCT
>JAOPVM010000204.1 GCA_025966215.1 Klenkia sp. | reverse complement strand
TAGCGGATGCAGCACGGCTGACACACACCGTTCCTGACTCTCGGTCATCAGCCGCCGGTCACTCTCCGGCACCAACGAAACGAGTCACACATGTCCAGCAAGGACCTGGTCGTCCCGACCCGGACCCTGACCCAGGGCTCCGTCCTGCCGGCCTTCGCCGCCGGCGACGCCCCGGTGCTCAAGGTCGCCGCCACCCTCGGTGAGGCCAAGCGCAGCGTCTCCCGCTTCCTGCACGAGATGCGCTACCGGCCCCCGAAGCGCAAGACCGCCCGGATGCTCGTGCTCATCCCGGCGCACAACGAGGAGGCCACCATCGGTCGCACCCTCGAGGCGCTGCTGACCCAGAGCCGGGTGCCCGACCGCATCGTGCTGCTGGCCGACAACTGCACCGACCGCACCGAGGAGATCGCCCGCCGCTTCCGCGGGGTCACCGTCATGCGGACCGTGGACAACACCGAGCGCAAGGTCGGCGCCCTCAACCAGGGCTGGCGCCGCTGGCAGGCCGGCTACGACTACGTCGCGGGCATCGACGCCGACACCATCCTCGCCCCCGACTGCCTCCAGCAGCTCGAGGAGGAGCTGTCCCAGACCGCCCGCCCCGGCGGCGTGATGGCCCGCTACACCTTCGACCAGAACCTGGGCTCCACCGCGATGGCCCGGATGCTCATCCGGATGCAGCGCCTGGAGTTCGCCTCCTGGACCATGGACGCGCTGCAGAAGAACCGGAAGACCTACGTCCTCGGCGGCCAGGCCTCCCTCTTCAGCGGCGAGGCACTGCGCCGCGTCACCGAGATGAACCAGACCCAGGGCCCGTGGGACACCACCGCCCAGGTCGAGGACATGCAGCTCACCGGTGACCTGCGCGGGATGAACTACCAGACCCTGGTCTCCACCACGGCCCGCGCCCACGCCGGCCCGATGCTGACCATGCGCTCCCTCTGGGCCCAGCGGCGCAAGTGGGACGAGGGCATGGCCCGACTGCTGGTCCGGCCCTCGCTGAACAAGTGGACGATGACCCTCTGGAAGCAGCAGCTCTCGCTGCTGGCCAACGGCGTCAGCCGGCTGATGTTCCTCTTCCTGCTCGCCGCCTCGCTGATGGTCAGCCAGTTCGTCTGGTCCTGGATCTGGCTCACCCCGCCGATCGTGGCCTCCATCCTGAACGCCAAGCTCGCCTGGCGGGTGCCCAACCGCACGGTGGGCGACGTCCTGGCCGGGGCGCTGTTGATCCCGGTCGAGCTCTACCTGTGGATGCGGCTGGCCTGCACCACCGCGAGCTGGGCCAACGTGCTGGCCGGGATCAAGAAGGACGGCTGGGAGAACCAGGCCCGCGCGGAGCGTGGCGTGTCCAACGGTCCCGGCAAGATCATCGCCTGGATGACCGGCATCTCCGTGGTGGTCGCCCTGGTGGTCTTCGGCTGGCTGAACGCCGGCCCGGTGTTCCAGGAGCGCGTGCTGACGGTCGGCTGGGGCGTCCTGGCCATCACCACCGTCATCCAGACGCTCTTCATGGTGATCCGGATCCTGCGACCGAGTCGGGGCCTCAAGCCCTGACCCCCTGACCCCGCCCGCGTCCTCCCCCCAGCGACGCAGGCGGTGATGACCCCGGCCCCGGCCGGTCCCCTCCCCCGGGACCGCGTCCGGGGTCGGGCTCGTTCAGCGGCAGACGCGGTCCACCAGCTCCTGCAGCTGGGCCCGCTGGGCGTCGCTGAGCGGCAGGTCGGGCACGGCCTCGGTCTCCCCGACCTGCACCCGCAGCGGGAACGCGAACGGCTTCTTGGCCTCGGCCAGCACGTGGGACTCGCAGGTGGCCAGCGTGATCCGCAGCGGCAGCACCAGCTCGTCGTCCCCCAGCGTGGCCGGCAGGTCCGTCGGGGTGACCGGTTCCAGCAGCACGCTGCGGCCCAGGGCGGTGACGACGACGTCCTCGTCGTGCCCGGTCACCCGGGTGAGGACGACGTCGCCGCGCACGTCGTCCGGGCCGTCGGTGAGGCCGCGCACCTCGAGGGTGACGGCGGCGGCGAACTGCGCCACGGCACACTCCTCGGCGGCCACGGTCGCCAGCGCGTCCCCGGCGAGGGGGACGACGAGGTCCTCGCTGACCCCACCGCGGGTCACCGTCACCCGGGCCGCCACCGGCTCGACCGGTCGGGCGCAGTCCACCGCCCCGAACGGCACCGGCAGGTCGATGGTCTGCCCGGGGCGGTAGTCCGTGGCCTCGGCGGTGGCCGGCCGGCCGGCGAAGGCCGGGCTCTGCAGCGCGAGGGCGGTCACCGTGAGGGGCTCGGTGGCGGTCAGCCGCACCTGCACCTGACCCCCGACCGCCTCGTCGGTGCGCAGCCGGACGACCTCGCCGGTGAGCCCGTCCACCGGGGGCAGCGACGGAGCGGAGAACGCCGGGGCCTCGGCGCCGCACCCGGCGGCGAGCAGGACCGCGAGGGTCCCCAGGAGCGCCGCTCGCCGCATGCCGGCCGACCCTAGGAGGCCACGCGCCCCCGGACCACCCTGCGCCGGGTCCAGGCCGCGGCCACCAGCCCGGCCAGCACCGCCCCGGTGGTGTTCAGCAGGGCGTCCAGCGGGGAGACCACCCGGTCCAGCGGCAGCCACCACTGCAGCGCCTCGATCGAGCAGGCGACGGTGGACACGGTCACGACCAGCCGCCCCGGCCTGCGCAGGGCGGGCCAGCGGAGCACCGCGAGCACCGCCGGAGGGACCAGCAGCGCCAGGTTGCCCAGCAGCTGGGTGAGCGTGGCGACGTCGTCCAGGCCGGCGAGGTACCAGCGCAGCTCGACCGCCGGGGCCCCCCAGGACCACCCACCACCGGGGCCCGCGGGGGTCAGCGTCGCCAGCACGACGAGCAGGACGGCGCCCACCAGCGCCACCCCCGGCACGAGGCGGCCCGGGTCGGTCACCCGGGGTGCGGGCACGGGTCGGACGAGGGTCGGTGCGGTCACTCCCCCACCGTCGCCGCCCGTCCGGTGAGTCACCCGGGAGCTCCCTGTGGGTGAGCTGGGCGGGTCCCTGGATCGGTGGCGGGTGACGGCCGCCACGGTTCCCGGCGCGCCCCCCGGGGAATGCACATCCGCTGCAGGGGTTGACCACGTACGCAGTACCGAGAGCTGATGCGAGACCCCGCACCGCCGAGCGCCACCGCACCATCGGAGAACCCCGTGTCCTGCCCGACCCTGCTCCGCCGCCACCCCGCGGTGGACGCCGTCTCCGACGCGGCGGACGAGTCGGCCCACCGGGTGCGTTCCTTCCTGCAGGGCCTACGCGACGGGGACGCCGGCAGTGCCCAGTTCGCCCGCTTCGTGTTCGTCGGCGGCCTGTCCAGTGCGCTGTACGCAGTGCTGTTCGTCGTCCTCGACGGCTTCGGCGACCAGCCCGCCAACCTGGCGGGGGCGATCGGCTCGACGCTGCTGGCCAACGAGCTGCACCGCCGGCTCACCTTCCACGCCGACGGCCGGGTCTCCTGGTTCACCGCGCAGTGGGAGGGCGGTGGACTCGCCGTCGTCGGCCTGGTCGCCACCTCGCTGGCCCTCGCCCTCGCGCACCATCTCCTGGGCGACACCACCTGGCAGGTCAACGTGCTGCTGATCGGCGCCGTCACCGGGGCGATCGGGCTGGTCCGCTTCGTGGCGCTGCGCGCCTGGGTGTTCACCACCCGTTCGTTCCAGCGCGGGTAGGACCGGACCGGCCGGGTGGGTGGGTGGTTGAGCACGTAACCGCTCCCATCGCAGCAGCCACCACCGCCTGAACCAGCGCGCAGAACACCCACGGCGGCAACGAGTCGCCGACCCTGACGCTGTTCGACGTCTTCTGGCACTTCGGCGCCGTCATCGTCCCGCCGGGCTGCACCGACCCGCTGCTCGTCGCCGCCCGTGGCAAGCCCCACGGCACGTCGGCCGCCCGCTCGCGTCCGGGCGCGACCCCCTCGTCGGCTCACTACCCTGACCCGGTGACGACACCGCCCCCGACCAGCGACGACGTCGAGGACGGCCCGACCCCCACCCCGGTCCGGCGCACCCGGCTGCGCGGCCCGGTCCGCTGGCTGCAGCGGATCGTCGTCGCCCTGGTCGGCGCCGTCCTGGGCGTGCTGCTCTTCGCCCGCGTCGAGGCGCCCATCGGCCCCTTCGACGCGACGGTCGCCTTCACCCCGGCCACCGACGGCGGCGCCGAGCTCGAGATCCCGCCGCTGGGCGCACTCGCCGTCGACGCCTACGACGGGCCGCTGCGGCTGGACGTGCAGCTGCGCCGGGTCGACCAGCTGCGGGCCCAGGAGCTGGCCGCCGACCCCAGCCGGCTCGACGGGGTCGTCGACCGGGTCAGCGCCGACCTGCAGGGTGCCGTCGTCCAGCTGGCCTGGACCACCGCAGCCGCAGGGATCGGCGGTGCCGCCCTGTTGTCCCTCATCGCGCTGCGTCGGAAGCGGGAGCCGCTGATCGCCGTCGGGCTGTCCACCGCCCTGCTGGTGGGGACCGCCGGGCTGGGGGCCGCGACCTGGCGGCCCGAGGCGCTGTCGCAACCGACGTACACCGGGCTGCTGGTCAACGCCAACAGCCTGATCGGCAGCGCGCAGGACATCGTCGCCCGCTACGACGCCTACCGGGCCTCCCTGGAGGACCTGGTCACCAACGTCAGCACGCTGTACTCCGCGGTCTCCACGCTGCCCGACCCCTCCGGCACCGGCGACAGCGTCGCGCTCCTGCACGTCGCCGACCTCCACCTGAACCCCGCAGGCGCCGACCTGGTGGAGCAGATCGTGGGCCAGTTCGAGATCGACGGCGTGCTGGACACCGGCGACATCGTCGACTGGGGCAGCGCCGCGGAGAACCAGACGTTCGAGTGGATCGGGGGCCTCGGCGTCCCGTACGTCTACATCCGCGGCAACCACGACTCGCTGGCCACCGCGCTGGCCGTCGCCGCGCAGCCCAACGCGGTCGTGCTCGACGACTCCGCCACCACGGTGGCCGGCATCGAGGTCGTGGGCGCGCCCGACCCGCGGTTCACCCCGGACAAGGACGCGATGCCCGGGACGCAGACCCTCGAGGAGACCGGCGAGGAGCTGGGCGAGTTCGTGGAGACCCTCGACGACCCGCCGGCCATCGCGATGGTGCACGACCCGAAGCAGGCCCCGCCGCTGGACGGCGTGGTCGACGTGGTGCTGGCCGGTCACACCCACACCCGCGAGGTCTCGGTGCTCGACGACGGCACCCGGCTGATGGTCGAGGGCTCCACCGGCGGCGCCGGCCTGCGCGGGCTGCAGGGCGAGGACCCCACCCCGCTCAGCGCCACCGTGCTCTACCTGGACCCCACCACCGGCGCGCTGACCGCCTACGACGAGATCACCCTGGGCGGGCTCGGTCAGTCCGAGGTGACCATCCAGCGGCAGTACGTCGAACCCCTGCCGACCGGGGACGACGAGGCACCCACCGAGGAGACCCCCACCGGGGACGCACCCACCGAGGCTCCCGCCGGCCCGACCGGCTGAGCCCTACGCTGCGGCACCATGCACCTGACGACCCGCCCCGCCCGCCTCGCCGTCCCGCTGCTGGTCGGCGGCCTCGCCCTGGTCCCGCTGGCGGGCTGCTCGTTCAGCTCGAACAACGTGTCGTGCTCGGGGTCGGAGTGCACCGCGACGCTGACCGGGGAGGGCTCGGAGGCCTCGATCCTGGGCAACTCGCTGGTGTTCGCCGGCACCCAGGACGGCCGGGCGACGCTGTCGGTCGGGGACGCCGAGGTCTCCTGCGCCGCCGGGGAGAGCGTCAGCGCCGGGCCCCTGGAGCTGACCTGCACCAGCGTCAGCGACGACTCCGTGGAGCTGTCGGCCTCGCTGGGCTGATCAGGGGCTCTGGATCTCCACCACGACCCGTGAGGGCCCGGTGAGGGAGTAGACCCGGAACGGGGTCTGTCCGTCCACGCCGATGTAGGCGACCGCCTGGCCCTCGTAGACCGAGTCGTAGAAGACGCCCTGCACCGTGCCGGTGTCCGAGGTGGTGGCGCCCCGGGCGATCTCGGGCACGCCGGGGGCCTCGTAGGGGTTCGTGATGCCCCGGAGGCTGACCTGCAGGAACGTCGTCCCCTCCCCCGGGACGTCGACGGGCTCGCCGCTGCCCTCAGCGACCGCGACGTCGGTGTAGGTCACGTACCAGCCCGGCACCGCGGTGCCCGACACCTCGAAGACCACCCGGTCGTACCCGTCGTGCGCCCCGATCCGCAGGTCGGTGACCACCGTCGGGCCCTCCCCGGGCTGCGTCTCGGCGGTGTCCAGCTCGGTGTCAGCGGGGAACGGCGGGGCATCGGCCGCGGCGTCGTCCTCGGTGTCCGGGGCGCCGGCGGTTGACGTCCCGGCGCCCGACGACGGGGCCGCGGAGCTGGTGGCGGCCGTCGGCGAGGAGCTGCTCGAGGACTCCTCGGTGTCCCCGCCCCCGCAGCCGGCGAGCAGCACCAGGGCGGACAGCGGGACGGCGGTGAACAGGCGGCGGCGCATGCCGACCACCCTGGCAGTCACCGGGCCCCGGGCGGCGGAACGACGCGGCGCCGTCACCCGGACGGGACCCCCCGCCCGGGGGCACCCCGGGGGTTGTGTATGGTTCGTCCTGCCTCCAGCGAGCACGAGCCCTCATCGTCTAGTGGTCCAGGACGCCGCCCTTTCAAGGCGGTAGCACGGGTTCGAACCCCGTTGGGGGCACGCACCACAGCAGCACAGCATGGCCCTGTAGCGCAGTTGGTTAGCGCGCCGCCCTGTCACGGCGGAGGTCGCGGGTTCGAGTCCCGTCAGGGTCGCCGACCGATGTCCACGGAAGAACCACCCGCGGATGCCGGCACCGGGGCCAGGTAGCTCAGTCGGTACGAGCGCTCGCCTGAAAAGCGAGAGGTCGGCGGTTCGACCCCGCCCCTGGCCACCCCACTCCCGCCGGATCCGCGCACAGGACCGGCACAGCTCCTCCACCCGGCCCGCCGAGGTCGGTCCCCCAGAGTCGTCTCCACGACCTGAGGAGGACCCGTGGAGCAGCCCGACCCGCTCGAGACCCGACGCCGGGGCGTCCGCCGCGTACGGGTGGTGACCGCGTGGCTGGCCGGGGCGGCCGTCGTCGGCACCGGGGCGCTCGTCGTCGTGGTCGCCGACCAGCACCCAGCCGCCGGCACGTCGTCGTCCACCACGCAGGCACCGGCGGACGAGGACCGGTCGACCGACCCGTTCGGCGGCCCGCCCTCGACCGGACTGGGCCAGGCCCCCGTCGGCGGCGGCTCGCACGCCTCGAGCGGTGGCTCGTGACCAGCACCCTGCCCACGCGCCCGGTCGCGACGGCGGACTGGGAGGCCTGGACCTGCCGGGTGCGGCTGGCCGTCACCGACCCGGCCGCGCTGGACGAGGCCCGCGAGCTGCTCGTCGACGACCTGGCCACCGTGGACCTGGCCTGCTCCCGGTTCCGCCCGGATGCCGAGCTGGCACTGCTGGACGCCGCGGACGGCGCCTGGGTCCAGGTCAGCCCGTTGCTCACCGAGGCCCTGCGGGTGGCGCTGCGCGCGGCCCGGCTCACCGACGGCGACGTCGACCCCACCGTGGGCGGTGCGATGGTGGAGCTCGGCTACGACCGGGACCTCGACCGGATCGACCCGGGCGCGGTGCCCGGCGTCGTCCACCCGGTCGTGGGCTGGCAGACCGTCGAGCTCGACGTGCCGGGCCACCGGATCCGGGTGCCCGCCGGCGTCCGGCTGGACCTGGGGGCGACCGCGAAGGCCTGGACCGCCGACCGGGCGGCGGCCGAGATCACCCGCCGCACCGGGGCGGGGGTGCTGGTCTCGATCGGCGGGGACGTCGCGGTCGCCGGCACGGCCCCCGAGGGCGGCTGGCGGGTGCGGGTCTGCGACGTCACCGGCGACCCGGACGGTCCGGCCCCCGCGGGGTCGGCCGTGGTCACGCTCACCGACGGCGGGCTGGCGACCTCCGGCACCCGGGCCCGGCGCTGGCTGCGCGGGGGCGTCGAGGTGCACCACCTGCTGGACCCGCGCACCGGGCTGCCGGCCCGGTCGGCCTGGCGGACGGTGAGCGTGGCCGCGGGCAGCTGCGTGGACGCCAACACCGTGAGCACCGCCTGCGCCGTCCGGGGGCAGCGGGCGCTGCGGTGGCTGCGCGAGCTCGGCCTCCCCGCCCGCCTGGTCACCGAGGACGGCGACGTGCTCACCGCCGGGGGGTGGCCGGCGTGACCGCGCTGACCGACGGGGCCGTCCTCTGGTACCTGGACCGGGCCACCGGCCTGGTCTCGCTGCTGCTGATGACGCTGACCATCGTGCTGGGGGTCGCCGTCCAGCGGCAGCAGAGGCTGCCCGGGCTGCCGCGCTCCGGCGTGGTGGGTCTGCACCGCAACGTGTCACTGGTGTCGGCGGTGCTGCTGGTCGTGCACGTGGTCAGCGCGGTCGTCGACTCCTCCGTGGGCATCGGCTGGCTGGACACCGTCGTCCCGTTCGCGGCCGGCTACGAGCCCCGCTGGGTCGGCCTGGGCACGCTCGCGATCGACCTCACCGGGCTGGTCGTGGTCACCAGCCTGCTGCGCGGCCGTCTGCCGGTCCGGGTGTGGCGCGGGGTGCACTGGACGTCCTACGCACTCTGGCCGCTGGCCTTCCTGCACGGGCT
>JAOPVM010000171.1 GCA_025966215.1 Klenkia sp. | reverse complement strand
TGCCGCGGCCAGGTCGGTGGGCGGCACCGCGCGTCGGACCAGGCCCCCCGGTCCCCGCCACGTCGGTCACGGACCCGTGCCCCAGGAGGTCCGGTTGCTCGTGGCGTCCACCGCGGGGAGGGTCTCCGGCCACGGCGCAGGTGGGTCCAGCAGCGCCCCGACGTCCGGGGCGGGCCAGGTGGAGGCGGCGGCGAGGTGGTCGACCACCGCGGCCACCGGCCAGCCGGCCTCGACCAGACCGGCGGCCAGGACACGCAGGTAGGCCGGGGACGGCGGGGCGGGCGGAGGCGGCTCCGGGCAGGTCAGCGTCACCACGGGGACGCCGTCCCGGTCACCGAGCCGCACCACCGTCTCGTACCGGCCGGGGCCCAGGGCGTGCCGCCCGACCGGGACCGGGTCGAGCACGACGGTCCCGGGCGCAGCGTGCATCTCCTGTGCGGCGACGTCGGTGAACTGCCCGTGCGTGACCAGCCAGGCCCGGGCCGGCGCCGTGCCCGGCACGACGTCGTCCAGGAAGGCCATCCCGCCGCCCCACACCGACGACGTCCCGCCGAAGACCAGCCGCCCCGGCACCCGCAGCGCCACCGAGGCCCGCGGCGGGGTGGTGTCCCGGCAGCCCGGGTACGTGCGCGCCCCGCCGGTGGGCCGGCCGCCGCGGAGGTAGCAGTCGAACCGGGCGGCGAGGGTGTTCGAGCCGTAGGCGGCGTACCAGACCAGCGGGTCGGTCACCGCTGGTCGCGACGCAGCGGGTGGTCGGCCGGGACCTCCACCAGGACCACGGGGACGCCGTCCGGGTCGGCGAGCCAGCACTCGACCAGCCCCCAGGGCTCGGTGCGCGGCTCCCGGGTCACGACGCCGAGCGGGGCCAGCCGGGCGTGCTCGGCGTGCACGTCGCGGACCTGCAGCCACAAGGCCAGCCCGGTGGGCGGGGTGGCCGAGGAGCCGGAGACCTCCAGCAGTCCGCCGCCGCCGGTCAGGTAGACCACGCCGCGGTGCTCGGGCGGGCCGAACTCCCGGGACACCGCGAGACCCAGCACGTCGCGGTAGAAGCCGTGCGACCGCGCGGGATCGGTCGGGCGCAGCAACAACCGGCTGGTGAGGACCTCCACGCCGGCCATCATGACCCGTGTGCTCGACCCGGACCTCCTCGCCGCAGCCGCCGCCTGGACGACCCCGCCCGCCGTGGAGCACACCGCCGACGGGCAGCTGGTGGGGCCGGACCACCGCGTGGTGCAGCGGCTGGTGGCGCCGTGCGCCGGGCCACGCTCTGCACCGGACGAGGAGCACCCCTGGGACGACGGTCGCCAGCACCCTGGGCAGCAGCTCCAGCAGCGAGACCGGGCATCGGCTGTCCTCCGGCCCCAGCAGCACCACCGGCACCAGGTCGCACAGGAGACCGGTGCGCCTCCCCCGACGGGTCGGCCGCCGTCCCTAGCTTCGGCGTCGAACCCGCAGGACCGGTCGACGACGCCCGGCTCCGCACGTCCGAGCCCCGCCTCCCCCGGAGAACGACATGATCCGTCTCAAGAAGTCCCCCTCCGACGTCGCCGTCACCTTCGCCCTCGCCGACCAGGCCGTGCCCGGCCCGGTCTCCGTGGTCGGTGACTTCAACGGCTGGACCCCCGGCACCCACGTGCTGAAGAAGCGCAGCAACGGCACCCGCAGCGTCGTGGTCACGCTGCCCGCAGGCGAGCCGGTCCACTTCCGCTACCTCGCCGACGGTGGCCTCTGGTTCGACGACCCCCAGGCCCACGCGCACGACACCCAGGGGTCACTGCTGCACCTCTGAACCGACCCGTCGAGGGCCCCGTCGCTGCTGCGGCGGGGCTCTCGACGTCGCTGGACCGACCACGGACCAGCACGTTCGGGCGCAACGGATCGGTTCCGACGGCGCGGCACCCGCCGTTCCCGGAAGACCCCCGGGGCCTGGACGTCGGTGGCGCTGGTGGCCACCGAGCCCGGGGGCGCCTCGACCTGGTTCCCCGTGCACGACCTGCTCACCGACGAGGCCACCTGCTCCTCCGCAGCACGGTGCCCGTGGGCCCCACCGCCGTCGCCGACGGCGAGCCGGTCGGTGCCAGCCACCTCTCCACCGGCTCGGTCGGCCACGCCCTGGAGACCCGGACCCGGCCGGTCCACCCCGGTCACGCGTCGGAGCAGACGGTCGCCCGCGCACTGGCCCACCCGTGGTCCGGTGACAGCGTCACCCCTCCACTGGACCGCCGCCCCAGCCTGACCCGGGCGCCTGCGGCCCGTCGTGGCAGGCTCCCCCGTCGTGACCACCCTCGCCTCGGCCGCGTCCGTGTCCGCTGCCGCTGCCGAGACGGCGGGCCTCGTCCTGGGCGCAGCGCTCCTCGTGGCCGTCGCGGTCGTGATGATCGTGGGCGGGCTGCGGATCCGCCGCCGGGGCACGGTCGGTGCCCAGGTGGGCGGCATCGTGCTGGTGGTGTTCGGTGCGCTCCTGGTCCTGGGGGCGCTCGCGGACCTGGCCGGCGGGACCACCGCCCCCTGAGACGCGCAGAGCCCCCGCGACCGGCTGGTCGAGGGGGCTCTGGGCGGGGACGTCAGGCGGCGGCCTGGGTCTCCTGGTGGTTCTGGCGCTGCCACTCGCGGTGCGCGGCGCGGCGGACCTTGGGGCCGCCGGTGGTCAGCTTGTACAGCTTGGCCACCTGCACGGGGGCGTTCCTCGGCGTCGTCGCGGCCATCCAGCCGTTGGGGAGGGACAGCCGGAAGACCTTGTGCCAGGCGCTCGCGACCTGCTTGGGCAGCGAGGCCGTGTGGTAGCGCAGGCCGTAGTCGTCGAAGATCGCGCGGACCTTCGGGGCGATCTCGGCGTACCGGTTGCTCGGCAGGTCGGGGACCAGGTGGTGCTCGACCTGGTGGCTCAGGTTGCCGGTCATCACGTGCATGGCCTTGGAGCCGGAGATGTTCGCCGAGCCCAGCATCTGGCGCAGGTACCACTCACCGCGGGTCTCGCCCTCGATGGAGGTCTTCTCGTAGGTCTCCACGCCCTCGGGGAAGTGCCCGCACATGATCACCGAGTGCGACCACAGGTTGCGCACCAGGTTGGCCACGAAGTTGGCGGCCAGGGTCGGCACGAAGCTGGGGCCCGACAGCGCCGGGTGCACCAGGTAGTCCTTGGTGGCCTGCTTGCGGATCTTGCGCAGCACGGCCTTGCCGCGGGCCCGGAAGTCCGGGTCCCTGCGGCGCTCCTCGGTGGCCAGGTTCTTGCCCAGCTCGAGGTCGTAGGCGGCGATGCCGTACTCGAAGAAGCAGGCGTTGACGAAGTTCCACAGCGGCTGCAGCAGGTAGAGCGGGACCCACTTCTGGTCCTCGTCGACCCGCATGATCCCGTAGCCGAGGTCGTTGTCCTTGCCGATCACGTTGGTGTACGTGTGGTGCAGCTCGTTGTGCGAGTGCTTCCACTGCTCGGAGGGGCTGGCCATGTCCCACTCCCACGTCGTGGAGTGGATCTTGGGGTCGCGCATCCAGTCCCACTGCCCGTGCAGGATGTTGTGCCCGATCTCCATGTTCTCCAGGATCTTGGCCACCGACAGCCCGGCGGTGCCCACGACCCAGGCCGGCGGGAACTTCGACAGCAGCAGCACGGCCCGGCTGGCGATCTCGATCTTCCGCTGGACGTCGATGACCTTGCGGATGTAGGCGGCGTCATCGGCACCGCGGCTGTCCACGATCTCCTGTCGGATGGCGTCCAGCCGACGGCCGATGTCCTCGACGTCGGTGGCCGACAGCGCGGCGATCGGGTTCTCGGACTTCTTCTGCAGTGCGGTCACGGGGTTCTCCTCGGCAGGGGGGTCGAGCAGGGTCAGTGGTCGATGTCGCAGGCGCCGGCGGCGGCGCTGATGCAGGTCTGCACCAGCACGCCGTCCCCGGGCGCGGCCACGGTGAGCTCGCCGGTACGCAGGACGCGGACGGCGCCCTCGCGCAGCGGGAGCACGCAGCCGTAGCAGATGCCCATCCGGCAGCCGCTGGGCATGAGGACGCCGGCGCTCTCGGCGGCGTCCAGGATCGGGGTGGCGCCGTCGGCCTCGACCCGCGCACCGGTGCGGCCGAAGGTGACCGTGCCGCCCTCGCCGGTGACCAGCACCCGGGGGCGGAAGCGCTCGGTGTGCAGCCGGTCGGCGGCGTCCTCGGCGGCCCAGTGCTCCT
>JAOPVM010000165.1 GCA_025966215.1 Klenkia sp. | reverse complement strand
GATCGAGCTGGAGACCTCGCTGCTGCGCGCCGAGCGGCAGGCAGCCGCGGTGGCCCCCACCGTGTCGGCGCTGCGCAGCCAGGCCGCCGGGGTCGTCGACGCCGAGCTGCTGCGGCTGTCCACCCGGTTGCCCGACCTCGACGCCCGGGCGCGCAGCGAGATCGCCCGCACCGTGCGCCGGGTCGTGGACAAGCTGCTGCACGAGCCCACCGTGCGGGTGAAGGAACTCGCCGGGGCCCCCGGCGGCACCGACTACGCCGACGCGCTGCGGGCGCTGTTCGGGCTGGGCCTGGACGCCGACACGAGCTCGGCCACCCTGGCCGAGGCCGTGGTGGACGCCGACCTCCCCGCCGCGGGCAACGGCCGCCCCCGGGCCGACCGGGAGGTCTCGTGAGCCGCCCGCCGCTGCGGCTGGGCACCCGCCGGAGCCGGTTGGCCCTCACCCAGTCCCAGCACGTCGCCGATGCGATCACCGCTGCCAGCGGCGTCCCGGTCGAGCTGGTGCACATCACCACCGAGGGCGACCGGTCCGCCGCGGCGATCACCCAGCTGGGCAGCACCGGGGTGTTCGTCAGCGCGCTGCGCGACGCCCTGCACGCCGGCACGGTCGACCTCGCCGTGCACAGCTACAAGGACCTGCCCACCGCCGAGGAGCCGGGGCTGACCATCGCCGCCGTCCCGACCCGGCAGGACCCCCGCGACGCCCTCGTCGCCCGCGACGGACTGACCCTGGGGGAGCTGCCCGTGGGCTCCACCGTCGGCACCGGCGCCCCCCGCCGGGTCGCCCAGCTGCGGGCACTCGGCCTGGGCCTGGAGGTCGTGCCGATCCGCGGCAACGTGGACACCCGCATGGGCAAGGTCAGCAGCGGCGAACTGGACGCGGTGGTCCTCGCCCGGGCAGGCTTGGCCCGGCTCGACCGGCTCGAGGCGGTCACCGAGGTGCTCGACCCGTTGCAGGTGCTCCCCGCACCGGCGCAGGGGGCGCTCGCCGTGGAGTGCCGCAGCGACGACGCGACCACCCGGTCGTTGCTGGCCGCCCTCGACGACGCCGGCGTCCGCGCCTGCGTCGTGGCCGAGCGCACCGTGCTGGCCACCCTGGAGGCCGGCTGCAGTGCCCCGGTCGCCGCGCACGCGGAGATCGGCGAGGCCGAGGACGGCAGCGACGAGCTCTACCTGCGGGCCTCGGTGACGGCGATCGACGGCAGCGACGCCGTCCGCGGGTCGACGTCGGGCCCCGCGGCCGACCCGGCCCGACTGGGCCGCGAGCTCGCCGCCGAGCTGCTCGACCGCGGCGCAGCGGCCCTCATGGCCGTCAGCCGATGACCCACCGCACCACCACAGACCCCCGTCCCACCCGCAAGCGACCCCACCCCGGGGATCAGATGAGGAGCACGCGATGACGCGCTCACGCAAGCAGACCGGCCGAGTCGTGTTCGTCGGCGCCGGTCCCGGCGACCCCGGACTGCTGACCACCCGCGCCGCCGACGCACTGGCCGCCGCCGACCTGGTCATCACCGACGCCGACGTCCCGGCGCCGCTGACCGAGGCGGTCCGCGAGGCCCACCCCGACGTCGAGCTGATCGTCGCCACCGGCGAGCCCGCCGAGATCGCCAAGACGGCGGTGACCGCGGCCAAGAACGGCTCGGTCGTCGTCCGGCTCGTCGCCGGTGACCCGTTCACCACCGACGCCGTGGTCAAGGAGACCCTCGCGGTCACCCGGACCAGCGTGCCCTTCGACGTCGTCCCCGGCGTGGCCGTGGGCACCGCGGTGCCGGCCTACGCCGGTGTCGCGATCGGCGCGGGCTCCGTGCAGGCCGACCTGCGCGGCGAGACCCCCACCGATCTGGCGGCCCTGGCCGCCGCGTCGGTCGGCACCGGCAGCCCGCTGGTGCTGCAGGTCGCGGCCGACCAGCTGGCCGGCGTGGCCGTGGGCCTGGTCGAGGGCGGGCTGTCGGGCTCCACCCCGGTCGTCGTCACCGCCGAGGGCACCGGCACCTCGCAGAAGTCCGTCACCGCCAAGCTGTCGGCGGTGGCCGAGAAGACCGCCGGGGTCGAGGCGCTCACCGGCTCCGTCGTCGTCACCGTCGGCGCGGTCGTGGACAAGCGCAGCAAGCTCTCCTGGTGGGAGTCCCGCCCGTTGTTCGGCTGGCGGGTGCTCGTCCCGCGCACCCGCGAGCAGGCCGGGGAGATGAGCGACCGGCTGCGTGCCTACGGCGCCGTCCCGGTCGAGGTGCCCACCATCGCCGTGGAGCCCCCGCGCAGCCCGGCCCAGATGGACCGGGCCGTGAAGGGCCTGGTCACCGGCCGGTACGGCTGGATCGTGTTCACCTCGACCAACGCCGTGCGCGCCGTCCGGGAGAAGTTCGCCGAGCTCGGCCTGGACGCCCGCGCGTTCGCCGGGGTCAAGGTCGCCTGCGTCGGTGAGCAGACCGCCGACGCCGTCCGCGAGTTCGGCATCGTGCCCGAGCTGCTGCCCGCCGGGGAGCAGTCCTCCGAGGGCCTGCTGGTGGACTTCCCGCCCTACGACGACGTGTTCGACCCGATCGACCGGGTCCTGCTGCCGCGCGCCGACATCGCCACCGAGACCCTCACCGCGGGCCTGAAGGAGCGCGGCTGGGAGGTCGACGACGTCACCGCCTACCGGACGGTGCGCGCCGCTCCGCCGGCCGCCGCCGTCCGCGAGGCGATCAAGGGCGGTGGCTTCGACGCCGTCTGCTTCACCTCGTCCTCGACCGTGCGCAACCTGGTCGGCATCGCCGGCAAGCCGCACGCCCGCACCGTCGTGTCGGTGATCGGCCCGGCCACCGCGGCCAGCGCCACCGAGTTCGGCCTGCGGGTCGACGTACAGCCCGAGACCGCCGCGGTGGGCCCGCTGGTGGACGCGCTGGCCGCGTTCGCCGAGGCGCGCCGTGCCGAGGCCGCCGGGGAGACCGTCCCGGAGGCCGCCGAGTGACCGGCGGGGCGCACCCGGGCTTCGCGCGAGGACGGCGGCTGCGCTCGACCCCGGCGATGCGCGCGATGACCGCGCAGACCCGGGTGAGCCCCGCCGACCTCGTGCTGCCGGTCTTCGTCAAGCAGGGCGTCACCGACCCGGTGCCGATCGGCTCGATGCCCGGCGTCGTCCAGCACTCGCTGGACTCGCTGCGGAAGGCCGCCCACGAGGCGGCCGAGGCCGGGATCAGCGGCCTGATGCTCTTCGGCATCCCCGCCGACAAGGACGCCGTGGGTTCCCAGGCCGACGCCGCCGACGGGATCGTCAACGTCGCCCTGCAGCAGCTGCGGGCCGACCTGGGCGACGAGCTCGTGCTGATGGCCGACCTGTGCCTGTGCGAGTACACCGACCACGGCCACTGCGGCCTGGTCACCCCGGCCGGCGTGGTCGACAACGACCCGACCCTGGACCGCTACGCCGCCGTCGCGGTCGCCCAGGCGCAGGCCGGGGCCCACCTGGTCGCCCCCAGCGGGATGATGGACGGGCAGGTCGCGGCCATCCGGGCCGGGCTGGACGGCGCCGCGTTCACCGAGGTGCCGATCCTGGCCTACGCGGCCAAGTACGCCTCGGGCTTCTACGGCCCGTTCCGCGAGGCAGCCGAGGGCGCCCCGCAGTTCGGGGACCGCTCGACCTACCAGATGGACCCGCCCAACGCGGCCGAGGCGCTGCGCGAGGTGGCCCAGGACCTGGCCGAGGGGGCCGACGCCGTCATGGTCAAGCCCGCGCTGCCCTACCTGGACATCGTCCGGCAGGTCGCCGACGCCGTCGACGTGCCGGTCAGCGCGTACCAGGTGAGCGGTGAGTACGCGATGGTGGAGGCGGCCGCCGCCCGCGGCATGGTCGACCGCCGTCGGGCGGTGCTGGAGACCCTCACCTCGATCCGCCGGGCCGGCGCGGGCACCGTGCTGACCTACTGGGCGGTCGAGGCCGCCGGCTGGCTGCGCTGACCCGCAGATGGAACCGAGCTACCGCGAGCCCGGCGGCTCCTGGCGGACCTTCTACGGGGTGACGGCGGTCTTCCTCGTGCTCGCCGTGGCCGACGCGCTGCTCCCCGGCGGGGACGTGCCGCCGCTGCTGTGGGTGCTGGCCATCGTCGTGGTGCTGGGCATCATCGCCGCCGGCGTGGTGTCGGCCGACCGGGTCTGGACGGTGCAGGTCGAGGGTCGCGGCACCGACGCGACCCTGGTCGTGGGCCGGGAGCGGCTGCCGCTGACCGAGGTCGACCTCCAGGCGCTGCGCACCGGCAGCGCCGGGGTGGACGTCGGCGCCCCGGTGCTCGGCGGCGGGGTCACCGTGCCCACGGGCCGGATCGGGCTGCCGTTGCGCCGCACCGACGGCACCACGGTGCTGGCGCCGACCCGTCGGCCCGCACAGCTGACGCAGGCGCTGCTCACAGCTCACCCGGGGGGCGCCACCCCGCCCGACGCGCCTGGGACAGTGGGGACGTGACCTACCCGTACGAGGCCCCCGCATCGGCCGAGCTGTTCGCCCGGGCCGCCCGGGTGACCCCCGGCGGCGTCAACTCACCCGTGCGCGCCTTCCGCGCCGTCGGGGGCACCCCCCGGTTCATGGCGTCGGGGTCCGGCCCCTGGATCACCGACGTGGACGGCCGCCGCTACGTCGACCTGGTCAGCAGCTGGGGCCCGATGATCCTGGGCCACGCGCACC
>JAOPVM010000161.1 GCA_025966215.1 Klenkia sp. | reverse complement strand
GGTGTGCCCGCCCTTGGTCGCGATGAGCACGTCGGCCGACCCGCCCCAGGAACGGACGGCGCGGGCCACGGTGCGCTCGTTGTGCCCGACCTCCGAGGCGTCCAGGCAGTAGGCGTCGGCGGTGTCGATCAGCGTGACCCCGGCGTCGAGGGCGGCGTGGACGACGGCGTCGGCCGCGTCGGGGGAGGGCCGGTCGCCGACCGAGAGCGGCATGGCGCCCAGCCCGACCGCGGACACGCTGACCCTGCCGACGACGTCGTTGCCGATGGTGCGGTGCTGCACGGGGTGGTCCTCTCGTGGTGGATGTCGGTCGGGACTGTCTGCCCCCGGCGGTAGCGTCGCAAGCGTGAGCACGCTGTTCGACCCCGAACCCGAGGAGGGCGCCCGCCCGGCCCTCGACCCCGGGGCGCCGCTGGCGGTGCGGATGCGGCCGCGGGGGCTGGACGAGGTGGTCGGCCAGAAGCACCTGCTCGGCCCGCGCGCGCCGCTGCGCCGGCTGGTCGAGGCCGACGAGCCGATGTCGCTGGTGCTCTACGGCCCGCCCGGCACCGGCAAGACCACGCTGGCGCACGTCATCTCGCTGGCCACCAAGCGCTCGTTCGTGCAGCTGTCCGCGCTCGACGCCGGGGTCAAGGAGGTCCGTGCGGTCATCGCGACGGCCAAGCGCGAGCTGACCCACGGCAACCGGCGCACCGTGCTCTTCATCGACGAGGTCCACCGCTTCTCCAAGACCCAGCAGGACTCGCTGCTGTCCGCCGTCGAGGACCGGATCGTCAGCCTGATCGCCGCGACGACGGAGAACCCCTTCTTCTCGGTGGTCTCCCCGCTGCTGTCCCGCTCGCTGGTCCTGGCCCTGCAGTCGCTGAGCGACGAGGACGTCCGCGAGGTGCTGCACCGGGCGATCGCCTCCGACCGCGGGCTCGACGGCGCGGTCACCCTCACCGAGGAGGCGGAGGAACACCTGCTGCGGGTGGCCGGCGGGGACGCCCGCAAGGCGCTGACGGCGCTGGAGTCCGGCGCGGGTGCCGCGAAGGCAGCCGGGACGACGACGCTGGACCTCCCCACCCTGGAGACCGCCGTGGCCCAGGCCGCGGTGCGCTACGACCGGCAGGGCGACCAGCACTACGACGTGGCCAGCGCGCTGATCAAGAGCGTCCGGGGATCCGACGTCGACGCCGCGCTGCACTACCTGGCCCGGATGGTCGAGGCGGGGGAGGACCCCCGGTTCATCGCCCGGCGGCTGGTGATCAGCGCCAGCGAGGACATCGGGATGGCCGACCCCACGGCTCTGGGCGTCGCGGTCGCCGCGGCCGACGCGGTGGCCTTCATCGGCATGCCCGAGGGGCACTTCGCCCTCGCCCAGGCGACGGTCCACCTGGCGACGGCGCCCAAGTCCAACGCGTTGACCACCGCGATCGGGGAGTCCGTCGGCGACGTCCGGGCCGGGCTGGCCGGGCCGGTGCCGCCCGGGCTGCGCGATGCCCACTACAGCGGCGCGAAGAAGCTCGGGCACGGCGCGACGTACGCCTACCCGCACGACCACCCCGACGGTGTGCTGGCCCAGCAGTACCCGCCGGACGCGCTGGTCGGGCGGGACTACTACCGCCCGACCGGCCGCGGGGCCGAGGCCGCGATCGGCGCCCGGCTGGCCAAGTTGCGGGCCATCGTCCGGCGCACCCGGTGAACTCCCGCCGGACTGTCCGACCCCGCGGTTAGGGTGGCCCGAGCCGCCGGCCGACCCGGCGGGCGACGCGTTCGACCGACGAGAGGGACCTCCCCGTGTCCGCAGGAGAGATCGCCGGGCTCATCGCCGCCGGCGCGCTGGTGGTGCTGGTGCTGCTGCTCGCCGTCCCGGTGTTGAAGCTGGGCCGCACGCTGGACGAGACCACGTTGACCATCCGCCAGGTCCGGGAGCAGAGCCAGCCGATCCTGAGCCAGGCCTCCACCACGGTGACCCACGTGAACGCCAACCTCGAGCGGGTCGACGACATCACCGGCAACGCCGCGAACGTGTCCAGCAACGTGGCGGCGCTGACCAGCGTGTTCGCCGCGACCCTGGGCAGCCCGCTGATCAAGGCCGCGGCCTTCAGCTACGGCGTGCGCAGCGCGGTCACCAAGAAGCGCGAGGGCCAGGCCGCCGCCACCGCCCAGCGCTCGGCCAAGGACGAGCGTCGCGCCCGTCGGCGGGCCGCCTGATGCGCCGGCTGTTCTGGCTCACCATGGGCATCACCATCGGCGTCCTCGCCGTCCGCAAGCTCTCCCAGGCCGCCGAGAAGCTCACCCCGCAGTCGGTCGCCGGTCAGCTCGCCGACGGGCTGCGCGACCTCGGTGACGCGATCGCCGACTTCGGTGCCGACGTGCGCGCGGCGGCCGCCGGCCGCGAGGAGGAGCTGCGCTCGGGCACCGGCCTGGACGCACCGCTCCCCACCCGGGAGGACGCCACGGCCGGTGGTCAGGCCGCGATCGCCGCCCGCCGGGGCGCGCACTCCGCCGACCACTGACCCCACCGGTCACCACCGGCCCCGCAGCGCGCGGGGCCACCCCCACGAGATGAAGCAGAGATGAAGACCGCCGAGATCCGCCGCCGTTTCCTGGAGCACTTCGAGAAGCGCGGGCACACCGTCGTCCCCAGTGCCTCGCTGGTCTCCCCGGACCCCTCCCTGCTGTTCACCGTGGCCGGGATGGTGCCCTTCATCCCGTACCTGACCGGCCGGGAGCCCGCGCCCTACCCGCGGGCGACCAGCGTGCAGAAGTGCGTGCGCACCCTCGACATCGAGGAGGTCGGCAAGACCACCCGGCACGGCACGTTCTTCCAGATGAACGGCAACTTCTCCTTCGGCGACTACTTCAAGGAAGGCGCCATCGAGGCGGCGTGGGCGCTGCTCACCACGTCCGTCGAGGACGGTGGCCTGGGCTTCGCCCCCGACCGGCTGTGGGTGACCGTCTACCTCGACGACGACGAGGCGGCGGAGGCCTGGGCCCGGATCGCCGGGCTGCCAGCTGAGCGCATCCAGCGCCTGGGGAAGAAGGACAACTACTGGCACACCGGCGCGGCCGGTCCGGGCGGCCCCTGCTCGGAGATCTACTTCGATCGGGGCCCGGGGTTCGGGCCCGAGGGCGGGCCCCTGGTCGACGAGGCCGGGGACCGGTTCATCGAGATCTGGAACCTGGTCTTCATGCAGTTCGAGCTGGATGACGTCCGGAGCAAGGAGGAGTTCCGGGTCGTCGGCGACCTGCCGGAGAAGAACATCGACACCGGCATGGGCCTGGAGCGGGTGGCCTTCCTGCTGCAGGGCGTCGACAACATGTACGAGATCGACGAGGTCTCCCCGGTCCTGCGCCGCGCCGCCGAGCTGGCCGGGGTCACCTACGGCGCCGACCACGACACCGACGTCCGGCTGCGGGTGGTGGCCGACCACGTGCGGTCCGGGCTGATGGTCATCGGCGACGGGATCACCCCGGGCAACGAGGGGCGCGGGTACATCCTGCGTCGGCTGTTGCGCCGCGCGGTCTACTCCATGCGGGTGCTCGGGGTCGACCAGCCGGTGCTGCCCACCCTGCTGCCGGTGAGCCGGGACGCGATGAGCCCCAGCTACCCCGACCTCGCCACCGACTTCGAGCGCATCGCGTCGGTGGCCTACGCCGAGGAAGAGGCGTTCCGCCGCACCCTGGTGTCGGGCACCACGCTGCTGGAGACCGCGGTCGCCTCGGCCCGGCAGGCCGGCACCACCCAGCTCACCGGCCAGCAGGCGTTCAGCCTGCACGACACCTACGGCTTCCCGATCGACCTGACCCTGGAGATGGCCGCCGAGCAGGGCGTCACCGTCGACGAGTCCGGCTTCCGCGCGCTGATGACCGAGCAGCGCGACCGGGCGCGGGCCGACGCCCGAGCCAAGCGCAGCGGTGGCGCCGACGTGTCGGCCTACCAGGAGCTGCTGGGCGTGCACGGTCCCACCGACTGGCGGGCCTACGACACCCTCACCACCGCCTCCCGGGTGCTCGGGCTGGTCGGTGACGCCCCCGTGGCCGGCCCGGGTGGGCTGACCCGCGTGGTGCTGGACAGCACGCCGTTCTACGCCGAGTCCGGTGGCCAGGTGGCCGACGCCGGCCACCTGGTCTGGGACGGTGGACGGGCCGAGGTCATCGACGTGCAGCGCCCGGTCAAGGGCCTGGTCGTGCACCAGGTGCGGGTGCTGGAGGGAGAGCTGCGCGAGGGCGTCGAGCTCACCGCCGAGGTCGACCTGGAGTGGCGCCGCTCGGCGTGCCAGGCGCACTCGGGCACCCACGTGGTGCACGCCGCGCTGCGTCGGGTGCTCGGCCCGCAGGCGCTGCAGGCCGGCTCCTACAACCGCCCGGGCTACCTGCGGCTGGACTTCGCCTGGCAGGGCGCGTTGAGCACCCAGCAGCGCAGCGACATCGAGGAGGTCGCCAACGCCGCGGTGCGTGAGGACCAGGCCGTCCGGGCGCTGTGGATGACGTTGCCCGAGGCCCGTGAGTTCGGGGCGCTGGCGCTGTTCGGGGAGACCTACGGCGAGCAGGTCCGGGTCGTGGAGATCGGCGGTGAGTGGTCGCGCGAGCTCTGCGGTGGCACCCACGTGCGTGGCAGCGCCCAGATCGGCCCGCTGGCGCTGACCGGGGAGAGCTCGGTGGGGTCCGGCTCCCGGCGCGTGGAGGCCGTCGTCGGCATCGAGGGCTTCCGGTACCTGGCCCGGGAGCGCGATCTGGTCCGCCAGCTGTCGGACCTGCTCAAGACCCCGCAGGACGGCCTCCTCGACCGGGTGAGCGGCATGCTCGCCCGGCAGCGGGACGCAGACAAGGAGCTGGCCGACCTGCGGGGCGCGCAGACCCTGGCCGCGGCCGGTGACCTGGCCGGCACCGCCCGCGAGGTCGGCGGCGTCCAGCTCGTCACCGGCTCGCCCGCCGGCCTGGCCGGGGGAGACCTCCGGACGCTGGTGCTCGACGTCCGCGGACGGCTGGGCGCGCAGCGGCCGGCCGCGGTGGTGCTGGCCTCGGAGTCCGGCGGCAAGGTCGCGCTGGTGGCGGCGGTGAACCCGGCCGCGCAGGAGCGCGGTGTGTCGGCCAGCGACCTGCTCAAGGCCGCGGCGGCGCCGGTGGGCGGTCGCGGGGGCGGCAAGCCCGACGTGGCCCAGGGCGGCGGTACCGACCCCGCCGGC
>JAOPVM010000143.1 GCA_025966215.1 Klenkia sp. | reverse complement strand
CACGCCGACAGCAACGTCGACGTCCAGGAGTTCATGATCGCCCCGATCGGCGCCGCGACCTTCGCCGAGGCGCTGCAGATGGGCACCGAGGTCTACCACTCGCTGAAGTCGGTCCTCCAGGGCCGCGGCCTGGCCACCGGCCTGGGCGACGAGGGCGGCTTCGCCCCTTCGCTGCCGAGCAACCGGGACGCCCTGGACCTGATCACCGAGGCCGTGGAGAAGGCCGGCTACACCCCGGGCACCGACATCGGCTTCGCCCTGGACGTCGCGGCGACCGAGTTCCACTCCGCCGACGGCTACGCCTTCGAGGGCCGGACCCTCACCGCCGGTGACCTCATCGAGTACTACGCCACCCTGCTCGACGCCTACCCGATCGTCTCGATCGAGGACCCGCTGTCGGAGGAGGACTGGGAGGGCTGGGTCGACCTGACCGCCGCCCTCGGCGACCGCGTGCAGATCGTCGGGGACGACCTCTTCGTCACCAACCCCGCCCGGCTGGCCGACGGCATCGCCCAGGGCGCAGCCAACGCCCTGCTGGTCAAGGTGAACCAGATCGGCACCCTCACCGAGACCCTCGACGCGGTCAACCTGGCGCACCGCTCCGGCTACCGCTCGATGATGAGCCACCGCTCCGGCGAGACCGAGGACACCACGATCGCCGACCTCGCCGTCGCCACCGACTGCGGGCAGATCAAGACCGGTGCGCCGGCCCGCTCCGAGCGCGTCGCCAAGTACAACCAGCTGCTGCGCATCGAGGAGGAGCTCGACGACGCCGCCCGCTACGCCGGCGCTGCCGCCTTCCCGCGGCACAGCACCGGCGCCTGAGAGCACCCCCGTGGCCACCGCCCGCAACCGGCGCACCGAGTCCGGCGGAACCCGCCGTCGGACCCCGGCGCGACCGGCGCGGGCGGGGGCCCGGGGGAGTGCCGACAGCCGGCAGGGCCGGCGGCGCACCCGTCGTCCGGCCCGGACGGCGACCACCACCCGGCGCACCCCGCTCTTCACCGGACGGGCGGTCCTGCTCGGGGCGCTGGTGCTGCTGCTGGCACTCACCCTGGCCGGCCCGGTGCGCTCCTACGTCGCCGGCCGGCAGGAGCTGGCCGAGCTCGCCGCCGACAGCCAGGCTCTCTCGCTGCGCGCGGAGCAGCTGCAGGGCGAGCTCGACCGGCAGTCCGACCCGGCCTACGTCGCCCAGCAGGCCCGGCAACGGCTCAACTACGTCCTGCCCGGTGACCGGCTCGTGGTGATCGCCGACGGTGAGGTCACCGAGGACGAGCGACCCGCCTTGACCCCGGGCACCCCCGACGACGCCGAGCAGCCGCCCTGGTACGAGGGCCTGCTCGAGTCGATCGCCACCGCCGACAGCTAGCGGGCGTGGGGCAGACTCACCCGGTGAGCACCCCCGTGAGCCCCGAGGACCGGGACGTCGTCGCCCGGCAGCTCGGCCGGCCCCCGCGCGCCCTGGTCGGCGTCGCCCACCGCTGTCCCTGCGGACAGCCCGACGTCGTGCAGACCGCCCCCCGGCTGGAGGACGGCACGCCGTTCCCCACGCTCTACTACCTGACCTGCCCCCGGGCCACCGCCGCGGCGAGCCGGCTGGAGTCCGAGGGCGCGATGAAGCAGTGGCAGGCCGACCTGGGCACCGACCCCGAGCTGGCAGCCGCCTACCTGGCTGCGCACGAGGCGTTCCTGGCCACCCGGGACGCCGTCGACGTGCTGCCCACCCGGGCCACCGCCGGCGGGATGCCCGACCGGGTCAAGTGCCTGCACGCCCTGGCCGCGCACTCGCTGGCCGCCGGCCCGGGGGTCAACCCGATCGGTGACCGCGCGCTGGCCGGCATGGGGGAGTGGTGGGCCGCGGGTCGGTGCGCGGCGCCCTCGCCCCAGGACCCCGCCGACGTCCGGACGACGCCGTGACCCGGGTCGCCGCGATCGACTGCGGCACCAACTCCCTGCGGCTGCTGGTCGCCGACGTGCCGGCCGCCGGCCCGCACGTCGAGGTGGTCCGCCGGATGGAGGTGGTCCGCCTGGGTGAGGGTGTCGACGCCACCGGTCGGTTGGCCCCGCAGGCCATCGAGCGCACCCGGCTGGTGCTGGCCGAGTACGCCGCGACCGCCCGCGAGCTGGGCGTCCAGCGCACCCGGATGGTCGCCACCAGCGCCAGCCGGGACGCCGCCAACCGGGCGGACTTCGAGCAGATGGTGCAGACCACCCTCGGCCGGCTGCCCGACGTCGTCCCCGGGCTGGAGGAGGCCGGGCTGTCCTTCGTCGGGGCGACCGGCTCGCTGGCCTCGGCCGCCGCGGCGCACGGGGGCGCCGTGCCCGCGGCCCCCTACCTGGTGGTCGACATCGGCGGCGGGTCCACGGAGTTCGTGCTGGGTGACGAGGCCGGGGTGCGGGCCGCCCGGTCGGTGGACATCGGCTGCGTGCGGCTGACCGAGCGGCACCTGCACTCCGACCCGCCCACCGCCGACGAGATCCAGCGGGCGGAGTCCGACATCCGCGAAGCCCTGGTGTCGGTCCTCGCCGAGGTGCCCGTCGGGGAGGCCGCCACCCTGGTGGGGCTGGCGGGATCGGTGACCACGGTCGCGGCGCTCGCCCTGGGCCTGCCCGCCTACGACCCGGTCGCCATCCACGGTGCGCGCATCCCGGTGGGCGCCGTGCGCTCGGTGGCCGCCGGACTGGTGAGCGGCACCCGGGCGCGCCGGGCGGCGCTGCGGGTGTTGCACCCGGG
>JAOPVM010000095.1 GCA_025966215.1 Klenkia sp. | reverse complement strand
GCTCGTGACGGTCGGCTGCCGCTAGGGTCGACCCGGGCGACCGTCCGTCCGTCCCGACAGTCCCAGGGGGTCCACCGGTGGCTCGAGTCCCCTTCCGCGGCGCCCGGGCCCGCACGCCGGCGCTGATCGAGGACGAGGAGACCCGCGCCCTCGTCGCCGGTGCCGCGGCGGCGGCTGCCACCGAGGTGGAGCCGCCTCCGGCCGCCGAGCCCGACCGCACGGCCGCGGCGTTCTTCGACTGCGACAACACGATGATGATGGGCGCCTCGCTCTTCTGGTTCGCCCGGGGCCTGGCCGCCCGCCAGTACTTCACCGGGCGTGACGTGGCCTCCTTCGTCTGGCAGCAGGCCAAGTTCCGGGTGGCCGGCAGCGAGCAGGCGATCGACCTGCACACCGTGCGGGACAACGCGCTGGCCTTCATCGCGGGCAAGACGGTGGTGGAGATCGTCGCCGCCGGCGAGGAGATCTACGACGAGCTGATGGCCGACCGCATCTGGGCCGGCACCCGGCTGCTCGCCCAGCAGCACCTCGACGCCGGCCAGCGGGTCTGGCTGGTCACCGCGACCCCCATCGAGCTGGCCTCGATCATCGCCCACCGGCTCGGGCTGACCGGCGCGCTGGGCACGGTGTCGGAGGTGGTGGACGGCGCCTACACCGGCCGGCTGGTCGGCGAGCTGATGCACCACGAGGCCAAGGCGCAGGCGGTGCGGGCGCTGGCCGAGCGGGAGGGGCTGGACCTGAGCCGCTGCACCGCCTACAGCGACTCCTCCAACGACCTGCCGATGCTGTCCCTGGTGGGCACCGCGGTCGCGGTCAACCCCGACGCCGAGCTCAAGGCGGTCGCCCGGTCACGCGGGTGGGTGGTCAAGGACTTCCGCACCGGCCGCAAGGCGGCACGCATCGGCGTCCCCACCCTGGGTGCCGCCGCCCTCGGCGGCGGCGCGGTCAGCGGACTGCTGGCGCTGCGCCGCCGCAACGTCTGGCCCTTCTAGGAGAAGACGGATCTGCGCTTCAGCAGGAGCTGGTAGAGCGAGTGCTGGATGGTCTCGCGCACCTGGTCGGTGAGGTTGAAGACCAGCATCGGGTCCTCGGCGGCGTTCGGGCCGAAGTGTGCGGTCTCGATCGGCTCCCCGAAGGCGATGAACCACTTCGAGGGCAGCGGGACCAGCCCGGCCGGCCCGAGCAGCGGGAACGTCGGGGTGATCGGGAAGTAGGGCAGGCCGAGCACCCGGGCCACGGTCTTGGCGTTGCCGATCATCGGGTAGATCTCCTCGGCCCCGACGATCGCGCACGGCACGATGGGCGCCCCGGTGCGCAGCGCCGCGGTGACGAACCCGCCGCGGCCGAAACGCTGCAGGGTGTAGCGCTCGCTGAACGGCTTGCCCACGCCCTTGAACCCCTCGGGGAACACCCCGACGAGCTCGCCCTCCGACAGCAGCCGCTCGGCGTCCTCGTTGCAGGCCAGGGTGGCACCGAGCTTGCGGGCCATGGCGCCGATGAAGGGCACCTGGAAGACCAGGTCGGCGCCCAGCAGGCGGAAGCGGCGCTCGGCGGGGTGCTCGTCGTGCAGCGCGACGGTGGTCATGAGCGCGTCGACCGGGATGGTGCCGGAGTGGTTGGCCACGACCAGGGCCCCGCCGACGTCGGGCACGTTCTCCAGGCCGAGCACCTCGACCCGGAACCACTTCTCGAACAGCGGCCGCAGCACCGGCATGAGCAGGTGGTCGGCGAGGTCGGGGTCGAAGCCGAACTCGTCGGTGGCGTACTCGCCGGTCAACCGGCGGCGGAGGAACTCCAGCCCCCCGGCGACGTGGCTGTCCCAGCCCCTGCCGGGAGGGGCCTGCTCGGCCGGGGACTCCGGCGCGTCGGGGTGCAGCCGGATGACGCGGGCCTCAGGCATCGCGCACCGCCCGGAGCCCGGCGGCGACCGGGGTGCCGGGGCGACGACGACCACCGGCCAGGGAGCCGACGTCCTCGATCAGGGTGGCCACCTGTCCGACGACGTGCTCGGCCGCAGCGGCGACCCCGCCGACCAGCTCCGGCCCGACGACGGGGGCGACGGTGCGGGCGTAGTCGGCCAGGGCCTGCTCGGTGGTGAAGCGCGGGGTGTACCCGAACTCCTCGCGCAGCACCCGGGTGTCGACGACCCGACCGAAGTTGAGGAAGCGCATCTGCTCCGGGGAGTAGTCGGTGATGCCGGCCTGGCGGGTGAGCCGGCCGAGCGGGCCCATCGCGGCGCTGGGCAGCGGGAGGGCGACCCGCCCCAGCCGACGGATGGCCTGGGAGAGCAGCACGGTGCCCGGGGCGCCCACGTTGACGGTCCCGGCGAAGTCGCCGGTGGTCGCCTGCACGAGCACGGCCACGGCGTCGTCCTCGTGGAGCAGCTGGACGCGGGCGTCGAAGCCCAGCGCGGTCGGCACCACGGGCATGCGCAGGAAACCGGTCAGCAGCGAGTCGATCCGCGGGCCGATGAAGTTGGTGAAGCGCAGCACCGCGACGTCGACCTCGGGCCGGCGGCGGGTGAAGGACCGCACGTAGCCCTCGATGTCCAGGCTGTCCTTGGCGAAGCCCCCGCCGGGCACCCGGCGGGCCTGCATGGACTCGGTGAACACCGCGGGGTCGCGCGGGCTGGCGCCGTAGACCGCACTGGTGGACTTGAGCACCAGCCGCCGGACCGAGGGGGCACGCTGACAGGCGGCCAGCAGCTGCATCGTGCCGATGACGTTGAGCTCCTTCATCGACGTGCGCCCGCCGGAGCCACCCGGGGTGGAGCTGATGTTCATGTGCACGACGGTGTCCACGCCCGCCGAGGCGATGACCTTGCCGATCAGCGGGTTGCGGATGTCGGCACGCACGAACTCGGTACGCCCGAGGCGAGGCAGCACCTCGGGGCCGGGGGGCACGGAGTCCACCCCGATGACCCGCCCGATCGAGGGGTCGGCCGCGAGCTCGGCCGCCAGCGCCCCGCCCAGCCACCGGCTCACGCCGGTGACGAGCACGACCGCGGGCGGCACGAGCGTCAGCTCACTTCTTGTTGCGACGCTGGACGCGCGTCTTCTTCAGCAGCTTGCGGTGCTTCTTCTTCGCCATCCGCTTGCGGCGCTTCTTGATGACCGAACCCATGTGATGCTCCCGACGTCGTGGTCGCACTGCACCCGACACGTGACCCGGTGGTCACGCCGGGCACCGCGCGAGGGTGTTCCGCTCGTGTACGCCGCTCCCCCCACACAGCAGGGACACGACGTTCAGCGGTCGAGCTTACCCAGACCGGATGGAACGGCCTCGTCGCAGGGACCCCGCCGGCGCACGGCGTCGAGCGGGGGGCGACGTGGTCCTTCCTAGGCGATGTCGGTGTACGCGTCGCGCAGGTAGTCCTGCACGGCGCGCTCGGGCACCCGGAAGGACCGGCCGACGCGGACGGCCGAGAGCTCGCCACCGTGCACCAGGCGGTACACCGTCATCTTGGAGACCCGCATCATGGCGGCGACCTCGGCGACGGTGAGGAACGTGACGGCCGACCGCTGCGGGGCCACGGGGGCCTGACGGTTGACCGGGCCGGCGGCCGGGTGGGCCGCGGGCACGGGACGGGCGACCGACGCGGCCGAGACCGGGCGGGCGACGGGTCGCGGGCCGGGCTGAGCGGGACGGGCGTTGTAGCCGGTGCTGCGCTGGGGCATGGTCATCTGTTCATCTCCGCTACCTGGCACGAATCGGGCCGCCGGCTTCCCCACCGGCGGACGGGACACGTACGTGCTGGAGGAGACGTTAGGGGGCTGCTGGGACAGATGCGATGGGTGAAGCGGACAAGCGGACCGGTCCGTCCTGGGCACATGTCGACACGACGGAGCGTGGTCAGGTGTTGACGGCGCGTCGTTGCCGGGTCGACACGTCGTCATGACGCTCGGTGGCCACAGGGTTGTGCCCGTCTGGACGGACTGCTGTCACATGTTCACCAGGGGTGAGGACGGAGCGGTTCGCTCGAAAACAACCGCACCACGTGCCACTCGGGCGTGTCGCAGCTGCACGGACCGGTGACGGAGGGGGTAGAGCGCCCGTCGGGTCGCGCCGCCACCCCCGGCCACCCGGTCGGGCGACCCCCGTCCGGGCTCAGCGACCGAGCTCGACCGAGCGGTCGTGGGCGGCCTCGATGGCGGCGATCAGCGCGGCCCGCACACCGTGCCGCTCGAGCTCCCGGATGGCCGCGATCGTCGTCCCGCCGGGGCTGGTGACCGCCTCGCGCAGCTGCACCGGGTGCTCCCCGGAGTCCCGCAGCATGGTGGCCGCGCCCAGCGCGGTCTGCACGATCAGGTCGGCGGCCAGCGTGCGTGGCAGGCCCAGCAGGATCCCGGCGTCGATCATCGCCTCGACGAGGAAGAAGAAGTAGGCCGGGCCACTGCCCGACAACGCGGTGACCGCGTCCTGCTGGGACTCCGGCACCCGCCGCACCTGCCCGACCGCCGACAGCAGCGCCTCGGCCTCGTCCAGGTGGCTCTCGTCGGCGTGCGCCCCGGCCGAGAGCACGCTCATGCCCTCGTCGACGAGGGCCGGGGTGTTGGGCATGACGCGCACGACCGGTGTCCCGGGGGGCAGCGCGGCCTCGATCCGCGCCGTCGGGACGCCGGCGGCGACGGAGACGACGAGGTGGTCACCGTCGACGTGTGGGGCCAGCAGCCCCAGGAGGGTGTCGACGTCCTGCGGCTTGACGGCCAGCAGCAGCACCCGGCTGGCCGCTGCGGCGGCGGCGAGGTCCATCGCGCGGATGCCGTGCCGCTCGACGAGCTCGGCGGCCCGCTGGGGGCTGCGCTCGACGACGACGATGCCCGCGGCGGCGCCGGGACGGCGGACCAGTCCCGACACGAGGGCCTCGCCGATCTTCCCGCCGCCGACGACGGCGAGTCCGGTGCGGCCGGGGGTGGGTGCGCTGGTCACGCACAGACGCTAGCGGGGGCCGGTCAGGTGCCCGAGAGCAACCCGGCGGCCGGCACCACGGCGAGCAGGGTGCCGGCGAACAGCAGGACCAGCAGCACCCGGGTCTCCAGCGGGGGTTGCTTCTGCTTCGCCCGCCAGGTGGCGACGCCACCCACCAGGCCGGTGACGACGACCGGGGCCGCGACCGCGGCCAGGTAGGGCAGCAGTTCCCAGAGCACGGTGAACAGGTAGTAGACGCCGATGCCGACCCCGACGGCCACCAGCATCTCCGCAGCGAAGCGGGCCCAGGCCAGCGCCGACTGCTTCCCGCTCAGCGGCTCGCGGTCCTCCTCCTGGGCCGGCAGCACGACCTTGGGGATGGGACCGGTCGAGGCGAGGTCGGGCGCACCGGACCGGGACCCGACACCGCCGGGCACCCCGGGGGTGCGCGAGGGGCGCAGGCCGGGGATCGCGGCGGTGGTGGGCCCGCCCTCGAAGAGCACGCCCTGCCCGGGGGCCACGGGCTCGGGGAGGTCGACGTCGGTCCTGCGGCGGCCGAACCGCGGGGCCGCAGGCTCGGCGTC